>NZ_NPIZ01000080.1:0-89988 GCF_002251185.1 Prevotella sp. P5-126 | reverse complement strand
GATGAAGAAAATTATACATGGTAAAAAGAATGAAAATGAAGAAATATATTCAATCTATGATGGCTTTTGCAGCCATCGTGTCCTTTGCGTCATGTTCGTCGGAGGACAACAACACTACAATTGAAAATGAGAGTGCGACAAAGGTAATGACCTTTACTGCAACGCAAGAAGGTGATTCTCAATCAACAAGAGCAGCTATTTCAACCTCTGATAGTAAAGTCATCAATTGGGAAGAAGGCGACCAAATAAGTCTTCTTTATAGTAGCGAAAATAAACAGTTTACGCTAACTGATGGTGCTGGAAGTACATCGGGCAAGTTTTCAGGTAAGGCAGGACAATCAAATTCTTATACAGCCGTTTATCCATATCAGCCAAATGCTTCTCTTTCGGGCAATGATGTGACAAACGTAACCCTTCCTGCCACTCAAACCGCTACCGACAATAGCTTCGATGAAAATGCTGCATTAATGATGGCAAAGAGCGACAACACAACTTTGGAATTCAAAAATGCCGTTGGTTATGTGAAGGTGAAACCTACTTTCAATTGCACAAGAATAGATTTAAAGGCTTTTGATAACTCTGCGGTATTGGCAGGAACTGGCACAGTCTCTTATAACAACGGAGAACCAAAACTCGATCTTTCCAATGCGGAAACAAAGGATTATGCCATCACACTGAGAGGAGACATCAAGGCAAACAAATACTACTATATTGCAGTACCCCCAGTTACACTTAAGGCTGGTTGGACTATAGAATTCACAGCGTCTGATGGTAAAGAATATTCCCGCAAGGGAACAAAACCCATCACTTTCACTCGCAATATGGTGACCAACCTTGGTGAGTTTGATATCAATGGAACAAATTGGTATAATCCAAGAGGAGATAAAGTTAGAGCCGACCAAGAGGTAGATTTGGGATTGACAATAAATATTGGCACAAAGAATTATAAAGTTATATTCGCCAAATCCAACCTGACAGCCGCAGGTCTTGCCGCAAGTGAATATGATTATGGTGATTATTTTGCTTGGGGAGCAACAGAGCCTTGGTACAAGTCTTATACTATTAATGTAGAATATTATTGGCCAACGGTAACATCAGATGGTTGGAAAGATGAACATAAAAGCGGTTATGCAGAAGGAACAGCCCCAACCTTCTCCCCCGAATATACGTCTGTAAAAGATTTTGAAATGTCAGACGACCCAGCTCGCAAGATTCTCGGTGGTGACTGGCAGTTGCCCACAAAAGAGATTTGGAAGAAATTGACTTCAAGTTATAACTGGACTTGGAATAATGAAATTAGTACAACTAGAAAAAAAGGTATGGAGGTAAAAAACAACTCCACAAGTGTCACTCTCTTCTTGCCTGCAGCTGGCTTCGTCAATGAGAAATCGTTCAATTTTGTCCACGCTTGGGGCTACTACTGGTCAGGCACAGCCTCCTACTATAGCTCGGATGCGTATCGCCTGTACTTTGCCAACAACTATACCCCTGATCAGAGCAGCTCCTTTCGCTTCTTCGGTTGTTCGGTGCGCCCAGTGCGCTTGGTTCCAGTAGATTGAAACTTGAGCAATAGCGCAAGGCGATTGGGTCATGGGGACAGGTACATTGGTTCACTCTTTAGGGTCGATGAACCTGTCCCCGATGATTCTTTTAACCCCTCTCAATATAACGTGATAGACTCCGCTATCTGAATGCTTTCTTGCTGTACGTGCCATTTCTCAATTATATATAGATGGTTCAAGTACCTGTCCCCTGACCCTCGATAGTTTCCGAAATCGCGAGT
Source organism: Prevotella sp. P5-126 (assembly GCF_002251185.1). NCBI lineage: Bacteria > Pseudomonadati > Bacteroidota > Bacteroidia > Bacteroidales > Prevotellaceae > Prevotella > Prevotella sp. P5-126. Next base: position 88,205 of record NZ_NPIZ01000080.1, on the reverse strand, counting down.
TGCACATAGATTGGAAGGAAGGTGAGACTAATGATGACGTTCAAAGTGCAAAAGGCGCAGTTCAAAGTGCAAATTTTGCACTTAACCATCCCCTAAAGTGCAAATTCTGCACTTTGGAAGAGATTGCTGTGCTCCGAGTTGTGCAAACAAATCCAACAGCCACACAGAATCAGATGGCTGCCATGATAGGAAAGTCGGAACGGACTGTTAAAAGCATCACTGTCTCACTACAGGAAAAAGGAATCCTGCGACGTGTTGGAGGAAAGCGAGACGGCAGATGGGAAATAACGGACGACTAAAAGGGTCATGGGACAGGTACCAGGGTCATGGGGACAGGTACATTGGTTCACTCTTTAGGGTCGATGAACCTGTCCCCGATGATTCTGTGAACGCCCTTCAAACCAAGCAAAAAAGTTGTTTCAACTATCGGAAAAGAGTGACGTCAAATATTATGCAATAGTTTTGCCCTACGTTTGACAAGGGTGTTGTCGGGCGTCAGAACATACAAAATCGTGTATTGGTGGCTATTCCGGTTGGGCTGTTTCTGTGATGGCAACGGTAGAGGACCTGGTGGTCGAAGGGTGGTCGAAAACCGCCGAGTCAGCGTAATCGACCACACATGTAAGCTGCATATATATAGCGCGTTATGCGGTTGTGGTGGTCGAGTGGTCGAAATTTTGCGACATCGCGTGTGCGCGTGCATACATGCGCGTACCTATTATATAAATGAACTTTCGCATGTGGGGAAGTTAAGGGAAGTTAAGGGAAGTTAGGGAAGTTAGGGAAGTTAGAGAGAAGTTAGAGGGAAGTTAGAGAGAAGTTAAGGGACAAATCCCTTAGTTGCGAAACTTGAATTATATAACATATAAAAGGGTTGTCTCAGTCTTTCTGCCTACATGGGAAGAATTGCTGTCCTCCGCGTAGCGCCTAAACATCCGATGACTTCTTTTCTAATTGACTCTTGGTTTTGGGCATGTCGGCAAATTCGGAACTTAGATTGTCGAACAGAATCTTTTGCTCGTCGGTAAGTGCGACGAGTCCGTGGCCCACTTCTCTGAACCATTTTCGCAATTCAATCTCATTGCGATCGCCATCCATGAAAGGATAACGCTTGTTTTGGATGACAAAGAGACGGAAGCGGGAAAGTATTTCATAGAATGATCCTGTGGGGAACGGTACTGCTTGTCCGTCTTGGTCGTAATCGTATTTTTGCGGTATTATCACTTTGTGAGTCTGCTCATCAACGTTCATGTTGTAGGCTTCCTTCAGCAACTGGCATAGGGTAGCGATAATCCGATCCTGATGCTCTGTGCCTGGAACTACATAGTCACTTAATGGAATTTCAAGGGTGTTTTGATAATTCCAATATGCTTTCGTTGTGATCTCTTTCAGCACCTTTCGCCAGTCTAATGACTCCCAGATATCAAGGTCGATATTGTAGCAGACTCCTTTTATGGTAATCTGGTTTTTGATTTTCTTTTTCTTTTCTTTGGGTTCTGCAGGTGTTTCGGGCGTGACAGAAACGTCTGGAGTCTGAGACTTCTGATGTGCTGATACATATTGTTGGATTAGTCCGATAAACCGTTCGCCGTAAGTATTGCATTTGTGTTCACCGATGCCATAGGTGTTGCCGAATGCTGATAGTGTTGTGGGCATATCTGTGGCCAGGGCATGGAGAGACTTGTCGGACATCACGACATACGCAGGATAGTTGTTCTCATTGGCAATTTCCTTTCTCAGCGTTTTCAGTTGTTCAAACAGTTCCATGTGCTCTGCTGTTGCAGATGCTGCTGTCGTTGCCTCTTCAGCAGTCTGTTTCTGACGACCTCTTGTGCGAGCCTCCCTACTGACAACTACCAATTGCACTTTGGCTTTTCCGTGAAGCACATCCTGTCCGAGTGGGGTGACGTGTAGATGGTTGTCTTCGTTGTAGGCAATCTCTATATATCCCATTTGCAACATCTGAAGCAGATAGTCGCGCCAGTCTCTTACAGGGACATCTCTGCCGGCTGCAAAGGTCTTGATTTGGTTATAACCACGTGACACGAGTTCCGGCGAGAAGTTTCCGTGCAAGATGTCTATGGTGAGCGTGAATCCTATTTGCTCATCGGTTCTGATAATGGCAGAAAGCGCCTTTTGTACCAGTTCTGTACCGTCGAATGTCGTTGGTGGAGTCTGGCAGACGTCACAGTTGCAACAGTTCATGTCGCTTGTTTCTCCAAAATAGTTCAACAGAATGCGTCGGCGACATATTTGTGCTTCGGCATATTCCTGCATGCGTTGTAGCTTTTCGGTGTTGATTTCGCGTTGTCCGCTTTCCTCTGCGAAATGGCGTAGCGTGATAATATCCTGCAAGTTGTAGAACAAGATAGTCTCGCAAGGCAGACCGTCACGTCCGCCACGTCCAATCTCCTGATAGTAGTTCTCTATAGTTTTGGGCAGATTGTAGTGGACAATGAAGCGCACGTTGCTCTTATTGATGCCCATACCGAATGCAACAGTAGCACAAACCACCTGGATGCGATCGTTGATGAAATCCTCTTGTATTCGATTGCGTTCGTCGGTGGGTAACCCTGCATGATAAACACCAACGGAAAAACCTTCTTTCCTAAGTTTCTCTGCAACAGTCTCGGTGGTCTTCTTTGCCAGACAATAGATAATGCCGCTATCGCCCTGATGACGCTGAATCAGATTGGTTATTGTGCGTAGCTTCTCTTTGGCAGAGTATCCCCTTCTGACATCCAGACTCAGATTAGGCCGGTCGAATGAACTGATAAAGGTTTCGGCATTTTGCAGACGTAACTGTTCTATAATGTCGGATCGCGTAATTTTGTCGGCAGTAGCCGTAAGTGCCATTATGGGAACATCAGGAAACAGTTCGTGCAGATTGCCCAACTGACTATACTCTGGTCTGAAGTCGTGACCCCATTGTGAGATACAGTGTGCTTCGTCGATAGCAAAGAGAGAAACTTTCAGCATGGTTTTCATCCATCCCAATTCCGTGATGAGTCGTTCGGGCGAGATGTACAGCAGCTTTATTTCACCTCGCAGACACCTTTCAGTAATTTGCCGATTGGCAATCTCGTCGTTTGCGCTATTCAGTGCCTCTGCTGCAATACCGTTGGCTACCAGCGTTTCCACTTGATCTTTCATCAGCGAGATGAGTGGGGAGACTACTATGGCTGTGCCCTCCATCATCAAGGCAGGTATCTGAAAGCAGATAGATTTTCCACCTCCAGTGGGCATGAGTACCAGTGCGTCCTTGTGTTGCAGCACGTGATTGATGATTTCTTCCTGTAAAGGACGGAAGGAATCGTAACCATAATATGACTTGAGCGTTTCTAAAGCTGTATTCATCGTTGTAAAGAACTTGTGTTGTTTGTATCTTGTCATTCCCTCCTATGTACCTACCTATTCAGTCCCAATGATCGATTGGGGTTAGAATATAGATTCCTCGGTTTCCGAGGTGAAGAGTTCGAGGGCTTTCATGCCCATGATAGAATTTCCTTTGGCGTTGAGGCGCGGACTCCATACGGCAATGGAATAGCGGGAGGGATAGATGGCAACAATGCCTCCGCCAACACCACTCTTGCCAGGTAAACCGACCAGAAAGGAGAACTCGCCAGCCTCGTCATAGAAACCACAGGTTTGCATGATGGCATTGATGCGCTTCACTCTCGATATGGTGAGATTGACACCTGCATGGGAGAAGGGCTCGTTGCTCTTGGCAAATGCCATGAAGGCGCGTGAGAGATCCTCACAGCTCATCTCCAACGAACACATCCTGCAATAGAGGTGTAACACTTGGTTGACATCGTTGTGCAGATTGCCGTGATGCTTCAACAGGTAGGCTATCGAGGCATTGAGGTAACTGCAACTCTGCTCAGACTGCGCCACTTCGTCGGAATAGTCGATGGTGGGGTTGCCGCTGATGGTGCGCACGAAATTCAGGTAGAATGCTTCGGGATCGTCAAGATTGGAGAGCAACACATCGGCAGAGACCAGAGCTCCTGCATTGATGAAGGGGTTGCGAGGAATGCCGTGCTCATACTCCAACTGCACCAATGAGTTGAAGGCAGACCCAGAAGGTTCTTTCGCCATGCGCTGCCATAGGTCTTTACCCATGATGCTCAGGGCAATGGCGAGGGAGAATACTTTCGAGATACTTTGTATAGAGAACTTCGTGGCGGAGTCTCCTAAGCGGTAGGTCTTACCATCGAGCGTGTTGAGGCATAAGCCAAACTGGTCGGGGTTGACACGAGCCAGTGCCGGGATGTAGTCGGCTTGTTTACCTTCGTGTGCATATACCTCTATTTCCTTCCTTATTCTGTCTAATATAGGCTGATAGTCCATAGTCCTTTTCGGTTGTTGGTGAGTCTTGCAATTGCAAAGCTAAACATTTTTTTTCAATCCTCAAAACAGTATTGCTGTTTTTTCGCCATCGGAGAGGTTTTTATCATCGGAATTTAAACAGAATCTAAACGGATTTTTGGAATTATGAAACTACGGAGATATAGAAAATATGGAAAATCTGTACAAATCTGTATGCTCTGTGGATTTCGGTTCCGTGTATGATGGCTGATGAACGAAAGAATTTCGCGAGAGATGTGTGACATTACAGATTTTATTTGTAATTTTGTGACATAAACTAAAAAAACGAAGTATTATGATTCAACGACTATTATCCTTTCTCGATGCTTCGCCAGTGAATTTTCTGGCAGTGAAGAACATTGCTGATGAACTCGAACGTCATGGTTTCCGCCGTATCAATCCTAAGAAACCACTGGGAAAACTGGTGGCTGGTGACAGATTCTATGTCACTAAGAACGATTCTGCGGTCTTTGCCTTCCAAATCGGAAGTATGCCGATGGCTGATCGGGGCTTCCACATGATTTGTGCGCATAGCGATTCACCGACCTTCCGCATCAAACCGAATGCTGAGATGGACTGTGAAGGCGGTATCGTGAAACTCAATACTGAGGTGTATGGTGGACCTATCATGTCCACATGGTTTGACCGTCCGCTGACTCTTGCGGGTCGCGTGATAGTGAAAGGTGAGGATGCGATGCACCCACAGACTCGGCTGTTGCATATCAAACGGCCTCTGTTGCAGATTAGTAATCTCGCCATCCACTTCAACAGACAGGTGAACGACGGCGTGAAACTGAGCAAACAGAAAGATGTGCTGCCTATCCTTGGTATCATCAACAATGAGTTGGAACGTGGCAATCTGCTGATGAATATCATTGTGGAAGCACTCGACGGAGTGAAAGCCAGCGATATTCTCGACTTCGACCTCTATCTGGCTGACACCACACCTGCCTGCACTTTCGGTGCACACGATGAGTTTATCTCCTCTGGCAGGCTCGACGACCTGTCGATGTGTTATGCCGGCCTTGAGGCTTTGCTGGCATCACAACCCACCACGACCACGCAGGTACTTGCCATCTTCGACAACGAAGAGACGGGATCACAGACCAAACAGGGTGCGGGCAGTCCGTTCCTATCTTATATGTTGAAGCGCATTGCCCTGGCACAAAGCGGTAGCGAGGAAGCATACTACCAGGCGGTGGAGCGTGCGTTTATGATTTCTGCAGATAATGCACACGCTTGGCATCCTAACTACAGTGAGAAATTCGACCCCACCAATCATCCTAAACTGGGCGGTGGTCCCGTCATTAAGTTTAATGCAGCGCAGAAATATGCCAGCGATGCGGTGTCGACTTCTATCTTCGCCAGCATCTGTCAGGAGGCAGGAGTGCCTTGCCAGCGCTTTGTGAACCATAGTGATGTGGCAGGAGGAAGCACGCTCGGCAATATCCTGGCATCGAGCATTCCTGTGAAGGGAGTGGATATGGGCAATGCCATCCTCGCTATGCACAGTTGCAGGGAGACCGGAAGTGTTGCCGACCATGAATACTGCGTGAAGGCTTTCACTGCGTTCTATGGTATGGAATAATATCTCAGACCGAACGAACAACCCTTTCACACAATAAACGACAACGATACACTAAAAGATGAAACAACAATACACCACGCTGCTATTCGACCTTGACGGAACCTTGGTGGATAGTGGCGAAGGTATTATGCGCAGTGCCGAACATGCACTCAACCATTTCGGCATTGAGGTTGCCGACTACCGTACGTTGCGACCCTTTGTGGGTCCGCCACTCGAAGACTCGTTTATAGATTTCTACGGCTTCACTCCAGAACAGGCTGCTGAGGCCGTCGAGGTCTATCGCGAACGCCATGCTGCCATCGGTATGTATGAAGAGGAACTCTATCCCGGTGTGCTCGATTTCCTGCGTGAGGTGAAACGCAGGGGTTATACCACCGCTATTGCCACGAGTAAGATGCGCTTTCAGGCGGATATCGTCGTGAAGGAGATTTTTCCAGAACTATCTCCTTATATCGATGATGTGTTTGGCAGAGATGATGAAGGACTGCTCCACACCAAGGCGGACGTGATCAATGACGGACTGAAACAGTTGCAGATTACCAACCTCCATGAGGTGTTGATGATAGGCGACCGCCGTTTCGATATTGAAGGGGCGAAGGCCTGTGGACTCGATTCCATGGGTGTGCTCTTTGGTTATGGTGATCGTCCTGAGATGGAGCAAGCCGGTGCCGATTATATCTGCGAATCGTATGACGAAATGCTGCAATACCTTTAAACTCCAACAATGATGAAGACAAAGAATAATCATGGAATGAGGCTGATGGCGGTGACGGTGACAATCATGCTGCTGACGGCAATGTCGTGGTCATCTTGTATCAAGCGACTGCCCGGTAGTGACCAACAACCGCGCTCTGCCAGCCGCCCACTTATGGGAGGTAATCTGCATCAAGAGCGTAAAGCGCTGAAAGCTACGATGGCTTCTCTGCCTCCTGACAAGCAAAGGGCTATGTCAAGGGAGGAACTTACATATACCCTGACGCGTACTGCCAAGGGAGTGAAGGCGCAGGAGATACGTCACTTTGGCTATTTGACTTGTTGGAACTCGGATTGGCTTATCCCCAACTGGGTGGCGTATAGTCTGAATCCAAGGAAGGTGGCTGGTATCGTGAAACGTCCTAAACGCCAGTTTGAACCCGATCCACAGGTGAAGGGTCGTTCGGCAGAACATAGTGACTATACGCATTCAGGGTATAGTCGTGGCCACATGGCTCCTGCTGCCGATATGAAATGGAGTGAGCGGGCGATGAACGAGAGCTTTTATCTGAGTAATGTGTGTCCGCAGGTGCAAGCCATGAATGGTGGTGTATGGGAACATGTGGAGCGCAAATGCAGGCAGTTGGCAAAAGAGACTGAGATTTTTATCTGTACAGGTCCTATCATGGGCAAACGTCCAGAGCGCATCGGTAGAAACGGTGTGGCTGTTCCGGAACGATTCTTCAAGGTGGTTTGTATGCAGCGCAACGGTAAATGGCAAGCCATCGGCTTTGTTGTTCCTAACAGTGATTGCAAGGGAAGTATGTTTCGCTATGCTTGTTCGGTAGATCAAGTTGAAGCGTTGACAGGCCATGATTTCTTCTATGAATTGCCTGATTCGATAGAAAACAAAATAGAGGCGGCATGGGGAACGCAAGCCGATTGGCAATAACTTATTCGCGTGGATAAGTTGAATGCCATATAGATATTATAGAGCAGCGAAAGCATAGTGAAATTGAATTTTCACTTTGCCTTCGCTGCTTTATTATCGAGATGTGATGTTAACGATTGGCGATTAGTAGTCGTAAAGACGGATGTGGAGAATCTTCCAATCGTCGCACGAGATGCGAGCGTGACGGCCCTGATGGTCTTGGTCGCCATTGTGGCGGCGCAAGAACTGTAGGCTTCCATCGGAAGCAATAGTTACCTCATCCACAAAACCGATACCTTTGCGCTTGCCAGTGAAACGACCTTTTTGTTGTTTGGCGGTCTGTTGACCAGCCAAGGCAAAACCATCTTCACCCAGCGTTTTGTGTTCTTCGCGGTTCTTCTCGTATTCGGTGGCAAAGCTCACGACGATGCCAGAACCCGCCAACAGATATTCGTTGGCTGCCAAACGGATGATCATAGCACCACCTTCGGGCCATGTTGAACCATCGGTGGCACGAGCGTCCCAAGGTAAGGTGTAGTAATGGCGCGCGGTAATCATCGTGCCTTTATCGTAGATGATGCGCTCTTTGTCTTCTTGGTCGAAGAGCAGTCCCCACGAAGGTTTGTTCATCAAGGGGCGCAACTGGCGTAAGAGGTCGTACGACTTGCTGATGCCATTGGTTTCTGCCTTACTGGCTTGGTCGATGGCAAAGGGTGAAAATCCCAATGCCTGATGCTCGCCGAAGGCATACATGGCGCGCACACCACTGTTGACACAGCAACGCGTTTCGGGAACAAACAGACGATTGTTGGCAAGCGCATATTGACTTGCCCAACCCTTGAAGCCCGTGTCGTAGATGTCGGGAGCCAGCAACAACAGTTGTGGAGCTCCAGCATGCCAGAGGTCGATGAGGTGGGCGAGCGGTCCTGCCGAAGGATATTGTCCCGGCAGACGTCCTCGGCTGTTCATGGCAGCATTGACATAGAACGGCAGTTGCGTGATTTTTCTGCCAGCCTCACACAGTCTGCCTACATATTTCGCATAGTTGTAAGCCATAAAGACCTCGTCGGCATAGACATCGGTGCCAAACATGCCATTCCATGTGCGTTCCTTGAGGTTGAGACGATTCGTCAACCAAGGGTGGAGCGACTTCTGGTGTTTCTTCAGATAACTTATCAATTCGTCGGGCACAGGCTTTTGCCATTCGCGTTCTGCCAATGGTGCATGGTCGCGAGCATCTTCCAACATACCTATTTCATTCTCCACTTGAATCATGATGACCACATCCTTGCCCCGTTCTTCCACTCGTGTGAGCAGTGTTTCGAAGGCACGGCGGTCTGCTTGGAACACCTCTTCGGAGAAGCAACTGGCAATTTCCAATGGTTTGCCATCGGCTGTTGTGGCGCGAGGGAAACGTTTGGTGTCTTGTTTGAACCATAGTGGTGCGTAACACGACATGGAGTTTTTCCATGCTCCAAACCACAATAATACGAGTTGCAACTGATTCTCACGTGCTTGGTCGATAGTGCGGTCCAAGAGTGTAAAGTCGAACTTTCCCTCTTGTGGTTCAAGAAATTCCCAGTAGATGGGCGCCAGTACGGTGTTCAGTCCAAGGGCTTTCATGCGAGGCATGACCTTGTCGATGTCGGCAACCGATGTGGTTGCCGAGTTGCTGAGCTCTCCGCCGAGCATGAAGAAATCGTTTTTCTGCTGTGCATGAACAGGCGACAGAAGACCTAAGAATAATATAAAGGAGAGTAGAATCTTCATATACTATTGTTTTTTATTTGCGAATCCACCGAAATACTTCAAGCAAACATCGCGCCATTCACGTGCATTCTGTAGCTGATCTTCCAAGCGATCATCCACTTCGCGCCATCGCTGTTCATCAACATAATGGCGCATTTTGTTGTGCCAGATGTTATGATAGGTCTCTACGTTGATGACACCTTGGTTGTAGTGATACTGCAGCGACTCCCACAGGGTGCTTCCGTCTTTCATTCGATAAGTCCAAGGCACATGATGGAACCACAGCAGGAGATTCTCCGGACAGGTCTCCAACTTATCGTACATCGACGCATAGGGTTCGCGATACTGGCTCACAGCATCGGTACCCTTAGACGAACGGTCGAAACCAATGCCGTTGGCGTCAGCCTGATGATAATATACCGGGCACCATTCCAATGGATATTCAGCCTTGAAGCCATCGGGTTCTGGACCATAATGGTGGTCGAACTTGAAGATATGGTGTAAGCCCAATGGCATCATGTAATCGACACAGGTCTCACGACTCTCTTCCATGATGGTTGACATCATATAGACGAAATTCTCATCGGTACTGAAAGTTTGTCCCAACCATTCTTTGGCAATATCCTCAGACGATAGTGATGGATCCCATGCCAAACGTCCGAAAGCATACCAGTTGGCTTGCGAGAAATGGTGACCACACCAGTTGCGGTCCTTGCCGATATTGGCTACGCCTGAAATGCCCGCCAGCCATTCGGGTTCCACATACTGGAAAAACTCTTTCCACATAGGACCGAGATAGACCAGATGGTGTGACTGACCAGTGTATTCCTGTGTGATTTGCAGTTCAGCCATATTGGGCGTCTCGCTAATCTGATCGAATACAGGACTGTAAGGTTCACGTGGTTGGAAGTCGAGCGGACCGTTTTTGGTTTGCAGAATGACGTTTTCGCGGAACTTACCGTCGAGCGGTTTAAACTCAGACACCGCCTGTTTCACGCGGTCTTCCCCTTTATGGTTAGCGCCATAGACGAAGCAACGCCAGATGACGCTACCGTTGAAAGGTGCTAAAGCATCAGCCAACATATTGGCACCTTCGGCATGTGTGCGATGATAGTCGCCCGGTCCGGGTTGTCCTTCACTATTGGCTTTCACCAAGAAACCGCCGAAGTCGGGGATGATACTGTAGATTTCCTTTGCCTTTCGCTTCCACCATTGACGCACACGCTTGTTTTTTGGATCAGCGGTGCGTGTATCGCCAAGTGCCATTGGTGTGGCGAAATTGATAGAGAGATAGACGCGAATGCCGTAAGGGCGCAACAGATCGGCAATCTTTCTGACCTCGTCGAGGTATTCACGCGTCAGCATCTTAGGCGAAGCGTTGACATTGTTGAGCACCGAACCATTGATGCCGATAGAGGCATTGGCGCGTGCATACTGATGAAGCAATGCTTCATCGAGGTGGAACCACTCGAAGATACTCTCTCCTGCATAGCCACGTTCGATGCTTCCGTCAAGATTGTCCCAGTGGTTGAGCATTCTCAAACGAAACCTTGGGTGCTGTTCCACGTGGTTCATGTTGCCTTGTGTGGCTTGACGACGCAGTACATCGTAAGCGCCATAGAGCAGACCGATGTCGCGTCGGGCACGTACCACGACACTGTCTTCATTGCCATTGATGGTAAAACCCTCGTCGTCTGTAAGGGTAGGGTCGATGAGTAATGTTGCCTTTGTACCAGCGAAATAGTCGGTAAGTTCTTGTTTTGCCAAGTCTATCGTTGCCGATTGTGCATTGGTGCTCACGTGTGCTGTTTGGCTTTTCTGTGCCGGCAACCATAAACGATGGCCGTCTTCAGCCCATGAAGATAGGGTGAAGACAGTCAGAGTAAGTAGTGTGAATAGTTTTTTTTTCATTTGCTTTATTGTTGTTTCAACAGGTTCATGGGTTGTTGCAGTGGCAGAGCATCGGTTGTTTTCTCAGTATATTCTGTGAGTTTCAATGTGGCAGAAGCCTTGATGGTCTCTACATCAGTACCGATTTGGAAGGTATAAACGCCAGCATCAACTTTCCATTGGCATCCAGCTTCATCGTAGCTTGCCAAGTCGCGCTTGTCAATTTGCATGGTGAGGGTCTGACTCTCGCCTGGCTTCAACTCTTTGGTTTTGCCGAAAGCCTTCAACTCGCGAGTTGGTTTCTCATAGTTGCCTTTAGGTGCTTTCACATAGACCTGAGCCACCTGCTTACCAGCAACGTCACCCGTGTTTTTCACATTGATGCTCACATTGATGGTGTTGCCGTTGAGTTTCACTACCGGTTTGGTGAGTTCGAAAGTGGTGTAGCTCAGACCGAAACCGAAAGGATAAGCCACCCGCTTGTTGAATGTGTCGAAATAGCGGTAACCTACGTAGATATCTTCCTCGTGGTTCGTGTAATCCACATTCTTCACATGACCACTTCCCTCCATATTTTTATAGGTGTACATATCGTAGTCTTGTGGGAAATTGGCAGTTGAAGGATGGTCGGTGGCAGCGATGGGCCATGTCATGGTGAGGCGTCCAGAAGGATTTACCTTACCTGTAAGAATGTCAGCCACAGAGTTTCCACCCTCAATACCCGGTTGCCAAGCCACGAGAATGGCATCTACACGGTCGCGCCAACTGGCAGTTTCCATGACAGAACCAGAGTTGATGATGACAATAACCTTTTTGTTTTTAGCGTGGAAAGCATCTGAAACGCGGAAAATCATGTCTTGCTCGTCCTTGGTGAGATTAAACTCGCCGTTGATGTTGCGGTCCATTCCCTCGCCAGCTTGGCGTCCGATGGTGATAATAGCCGCATCAGCCAATGGTTCTTCATGGGCTACACAACGCTCAGTAATCTCTATTTCATCGTATTTGGGCTGTCCCTGATTGAGGAACCACATCATCGGATTCTTGTCAGCTTCAAGTTTTGCCTTGGCATACTTCACATAGCTCTGGTAAATCTCCGTCAGTTGTGGAGTGGTGTTGACGCCGATATTCTTCAGTCCTGTTACCATATCGACAGAATATCCTACGTTGACACAGCCGCTACCGAGGCCACCCGACATGAAGTTGTAGGAGCTGACACCAAACAGCGCTACTGTTTTCAGCGAACGTATAGGCAGTGTATTGTCGTTTTTCAGCAGTACCATACCCTCAGTGCTACTTTGTCTGGTGATGGCAGCATGAGCTTTGAGATCGGGTTCGCTACTGAATTTATAACCTTTGAAGCGTGGTGTTTTCACGATATACTCCAGCATGCGGCGTACATTGCGATCTACATCAGCCACATCGAGACGTCCGGCTTTCACTGCAGCCACGATATCTTCCACCTGAGCAGGGAATCCCGGCATCATCAAATCGTTGCCGGCAGCCACCTCTGTTTCTACGGGAAGGTCTTTGCGCTTGCCAATCCAGTCGGTTTCTACAATACCTTTATAGCCCCAATCCTCGCGGAGCACCTTGGTAAGGAGGTCTTTGCTGCCTTGTGCATAGTGTCCATTCACTTTGTTGTAAGCCGACATGATGGTCCAAGGATTGCTGCGGCGCACCACCATCTCAAATCCTTTCAGATAGAGTTCTCGCAGTGCACGTGGGCTGACGCGCTCATCCACACGGGTACGGTCAGTTTCTTGTGAGTTGGCAACATAGTGCTTTGCACTGACACCAACGCCTTGACTCTGCACACCTTTGACGAAGGCAGTACCGATGAGTCCCGTCACGATAGGATCTTCTGAATAGTATTCGAAGTTGCGTCCGCATAGCGGATTGCGGTGAAGGTTGAGGCCAGGACCCAGAATCACATCACATCCGTATTCCAGAGTCTCGTTGCCGATGGCTTGTCCCACCTGTTCTACGAGGTCGGTATTCCATGTGGAAGCGAGACAAGTGCCGATGGGGAATCCCGTAGCGAAATAGTTTTTACTATCGCCCTCACGGTGTGCATCGATATGTACGCCGGCAGGACCATCGCATTGTACTGTCGATGGAATGCCCAGTCGTGGTATGGCTACGGTGTAACCAGCCGCTCCAGGTACGAATTTCTTCTGGTGTCCCAACATGGCACCACTACCCACGAAGCCGTCGTTGCCGCCGCCTACCAGCAGTTGTGCCTTTTCTTCCAGCGTCATGGCTTTAACGATTTCGTCGATGTTGTTAGCAGTTAGTTTGGGCTGCGCCGTCATCGATGCAGCCGTCATGGCAATTGCAATACCTGTCATCAGTGTTCTTTTCTTCATAGATGTTATTGGAATTTTGGTTATTATCGTAATTGTTGTAGGTGTATATTGCCTACAAAATTACGATATTTCTGTCATATTCGCAAATTTCCGATAGTGTTTCCCTAAAAAATAAAATGTCCGCAGGGATGCTGCGGACATGATGTATGGTAGGAGGTTCCCGTATGTCTCTCTTATTCGTGGACGTAGATGTTCCATCCGAGATAGGTCTCGATGGCCTCTTGCAGAATATCAACAACATCGGTGCGACACATGGCAACGTGGTGTTCGAAACCGTTTTTGCAGATGTATTTCATCAGTTTTTGCAGGTTATCTACCTTTGTTACAGCGATGCAACCGTCCATTCCGTAGGGATCGTCGGTCAGTTCGCCCTTGCCCAGATAGGTTTTGATGCAGCCCTTGGTATCGTCGGTGGAAAGTCGGAAAAAGGTGAAGTCGCCCTTCGACACTTTCGCATAGACCGCACCAAAGGTGTTGATCTTGCCCAAGGTGCGTCCGAGCACACCGAGAGGACCGAGCCGGAGTTGGTCGTTGCCGATAAACGAGCGTGGGAAGTTACCGCAGTGGGTACATACACACTTATTGCGGTCGTCGGCAAAATTGTTGTTCCAGTCGAGCAGGGCAGGAGCTTGTCCTGATGCCAGACTGAGTGCATACATCGATACAGCGCCAGCCAAGTCTGTTTCGCAAGCCGCAGGAATGAGTTTGTCGCTGAGCATTGACATGGTGACGCACGCTGCACAACCATAATTCTGCTCCAGCGAATCCCAACACTGAATGGCAACAGCCTGCACATCGTTGTCAGCAATCCAGTTTTCCACTGCCACTCCAAACTTCACTTGCAGTGCCAGTTTGCTGTTGTAAGCCTCAGGCACTTCAGCATAGTGGCGTATGCGGTCGCACATGGCTTTGAATTTCGGGTCGTCATCGCTGATGCGTTGTGCCGCAAAGAGAATTTCCGAGAGGTCGGCAGGCACTACGGTAATGCCTGAACGCTGTAGGAGTTTCTCGCTGGCGCGGCATGTATTGAATCCTAAGGGACGTGTACCAATCTGTCCGATACGGCAGTGTCGCAGTCCGTTGACCACGCGGCAGATGGCAGCAAAGCGGTTGATGTCCTGTAAGAGTAGTGGACTGTAGATGGAATAAGTATGCAGCGAGGTGTCGGTAAAGGGGATGCCATACTGATAGAGGTTGTTGCAAACCGATATTTTACCGCAGAACGCATCGCGTCTGCTATCCAAATCCACTTTATCGTTATCATCGTCGCAGGCTTGAACCATGACGGGCACGTTGAGATCAGCATCGCTGATGGCATTGATGATACCGATTTCAAAACCGAAGTTTGGCAGTGAAACGATGATACCATCTATCTCGTCGCGGTGTTCGCGAAACTGTTTTGACACCTTCAGACCGTCTTCGCGTGTTTCAATGCTACTGCTTCCTGTGGGTGTAGCATCCTCTGGAAGGATGACATATTCATAACCATTGGCATCGAGAGTAGCCAGTAATTGTTTGCGAACATCGCGTGCCAGTTCTGAATTGAAGTATGCTCGTGTGCCAATAATCACTCCAAAGCATGTTTTTCCATTTCTCATATAGTAGTGGTTTTAGTTTAGTAATTCTTATTTGCAGAGTTGTCCGACAGCCTTTCGCCATTCGCCATAGAGTCTGTCGTGTTCTGTTGTGTGGTGAGGCAATACCGTGCGCGTCACTTTTCGTAGTGATGCGACCTTGTCGAAACTGTTCCACAGTTGGCGTGCAAACCCATTCATCACTACAGCTCCCAGTGCCGAAGCATCTTCCACCTCGGTGCAAACGATGGGAGTTCGCAGCATATCGGCTTGAAACTGCATGAGGAAAGCGTTTCTCGTAGGTCCACCATCGGCACATATCTCAGTGAGTGCGCCCCCCGTGGCTTGTGCCATAACGTCAGCCAAGTCCTTCACTTGATAGGCAATAGACTCAAGTGCTGCCCTCACCACATGGGCTTTTGTGGCAGCAAAGGTCAGTCCGAAGACCGCACCTTTCACTTGGCTGTTCCACCATGGAGCGCCCAAACCTGCAAAAGCCGGTACTATATAGACTCCGCCGTTATTATCTACCGATGTGGCGATGGCTTCCATTTCAGCCGGATGATCTACGAGTTGCAGTTGGTCAGCCATCCATTTGAGTGTGGCTCCTGTGCTGTAAATGTTTCCCTCGTAGCCATAGAAGGTGCGTCCCAATGCTGTGAATGCCACACTGGTGACGAGTCCTTGTGGTGCCGGCAACGGATTTTCTCCGATGTTGACCATCACGCTCGACCCTGTGCCATAGGTTACTTTTCCCTGTCCGGTATTGAAACACATCTGTCCCACCAGTGCACCGTGAGAGTCGCCGAGTACTCCTGCAATCTTGATGGGTGCAGTGAAGATGCCTTCCACGGTTGTTTCGCCATAACAAGCATCGCATGGGCGCACCTCCGCCATCATTGTTCGTGGAATATTGAACAGTCGGAGCAGTTCGTCGTCCCAGTCCATGGTATGGATATTGAATAGCATGGTGCGTGATGCGTTAGTATGATCGGTGGCAAATACCTTGCCTTGGGTGAGCCGCCACACGAGCCATGTGTCGATGGTTCCCATCAGCAAGAGTCCCGCTTCGGCTTGTTGCCGAGCCCCGTCGATATGGTCGAGCAACCATTTCACACCACTTGCCGAGAAGTTTGGATCGATGAGTAGTCCGCTGCGTTGCATCACCATCTCGGTCATGCCCCGTTGGCGCAGGTCGTTGCAACAGTCTATACCGCGTGTGTCCTGCCATACTACGGCATTGGCGATGGGGTGTCCGGTCGTTTTATTCCATACCACAGCCGTCTCTCGCTGATTGGTAATAGCAATAGAGTAGGTGTGTTGGCTGGTCTTTGCCTCGTCACCCACCAGTTGGTGGATAGCCTCTACCATGTTGCGGTATATTTCTTCGGCATCGTGTTCCACCCATCCTGTCTGTGGATAGTACTGTTGGTGATCCACGTTGGTGCGTGCCAACAGTCGGCACTGATCGTCGAACAGCAGTGCTTTGGTCGATGAAGTGCTTTGGTCGATGGCTATGATACGCTGGCTCATGATGGTTGTTATTTACGGATGAAATCGAGGGTTTTCTTCACTATGCCTGCGGCATCGAGTCCGTAGTGATGGAATATTTCGGTGTTGGAACCGTGTACTACGTTCTCGTCGGGAATGCCGATGATGCGCACCGGAACAGGATTTTCTGATAATGTTTCGCAGACCATGGCACCCAATCCACCATATTGGCTGTGTTCTTCAACGGTGATGATGCGTCCAGTCTCTGCAGCTGCGCGTCGAATGGCAGCTTCGTCGAATGGTTTCAGCCATGAGCAATCGAGCACACGGGCGCTGATGCCCTGTGCTTTGAGTTGCAGTCCAGCCTGCCAGGCATGATAGACAGTTTCGCCAGTGGCTATGATGGTGAGATCGGAACCATCGAGTACGGTGATGGCTTTGCCCACTTCAAAATCGAAATTATCGTCGGCATAGACGTCGGGCACAGCCGCACGTCCCACCCGTACATAACACGGTTGTTGGAAATCGACCAGTGTGTTGACCAGTTTGCGAGTCACTCGCCAGTCGCTGGGCAGACAAATGGTCATGCCAGGGAATGTGCGCAACACGGCAATATCGTGGAGCGAATGGTGGGTAGCACCGAGAGCACCGTATGCCACGCCGCCGCTAACACCGAGAATGGTCACAGGATTCTCGCTATACGCCAAATCCACTTTCACCTGTTCGAGTGATCGTGCCACATAGAAGCATGCCGGTCCGCAGCAGAATACCTTCTTTCCACTGTGTGCAAGTCCAGCCGAAATTCCCACGGCATCCTGTTCGGCGATGCCACATTCCACAAACTGTTGGGGCAATGCGGTAGCATAGTCGCCCAGTGTGACCGAACCACGTGCATCGGTGGTAACGGCTATAATATCTTTGTCCTTACGTGCCAGTTCGAGCAACGTATCGGTAAACATCTTTCTGCAAGCAATCATATCTGATGGTTTAATGCGTTAATTATATAGAAATCAACTCTTGAGGGCGTCTATACGCTGTTGTATTTCAGCCACAGCAGCCTCACACTGTTCGGCATTGAGCACGCCGTGGTGCCATTTGGCAATGCCCTCCATGAAGCTGACCCCCTTACCTTTCGTAGTGTCTGATACGAGGAGATGAGGCTTTCCGTTGTTATAGTCGATGTTGTCGAAGGTGCGTATGATGTCATCCATACTGTCACCGTTCATCAAAATGACGTCCCAACCGAAGGCAGTCCATCTGTCGTGGATATTGTCGATAGGCATTACATCCTCTGTGTTGCCACTGATCTGCAGGTGATTGCGGTCTATGATTGCCACGAGATTGTCGAGATGATAGCGATTGGCAGCCATTGCCGCCTCGTAGATAGACCCTTCGCCCTGTTCACCATCGCCCATCATGACATAGGTGCGCCATGGCTGTTGGTCCATTTTTGCAGCGATAGCCATGCCCACGCCGATGGACAGTCCATGGCCGAGTGCTCCTGAGTTGACCTCGATACCTGGTACTTCGATGGTGGGGTGACCACTGAGAATGGAACCGAATTGTCCTAAGGTGTCGAGAACTTCGGGTTTCAGATAGCCTTTAGCCTCCAGCGTGACATAAAGTGATTCCACGCAATGCCCCTTGCTGAGTACGAATCTGTCGCGTAGGGGTGCTTTCGGATCTTTTGGATTGAGTCCGTTCATGACATGGAAATAGAGTGCCGTCATCACGTTGAGGCATGACAGGTCGCCTCCAATATGTCCCGCTTTGGCGGCATACACCACCTCGACGAGTCGTTTGCGGTTTTGCTCGGCGATGAGTTGCAGTTGTTTTGTATCCATAATATTGTCTTAGTAGTTGCTTTATATAATGATGCACGAAAGGACGAAATGTAATCACTTGAAGGGGGAAAAACGACAAAAACGATGTCTTAGGGGCATCTTCAAGCCTTATATGTAAGATTTAGCGTGTTGCTTCAATGGTACTCTCGCTCGGAAATAAAAGAAAAATCGAATTTTTTCTTTGTATTTCTCTCACTTATTCGTACCTCTGGTGCTACGCGTCGAAGGTACTTGCGTTTGGAAATACAAAAGAAAATCGAATTTTTTCTTTGTATTTCTCTCACTTATTCGTACCTTTGATGCTACGCATCTTAGGTACTCTCGCTCGGAAATAAAAGAAAAATCGAATTTTTTCTTTGTATTTCTCTCGCTTATTCGTACCTTTGCAGTCTATATAAATAAGGCATAAGAAAACAGATAATATTATGGCAAAGAAAGCATTATTGATGATTCTCGACGGATGGGGAATCGGCAAACATGGTAAAGGTGACGTAATCTACAACACACCAACACCGTATCTTGACTATCTGACAGCCGTTTCGGCACACTCACAACTCGCTGCTTCGGGCGAAGATGTAGGTCTGCCCGACGGACAAATGGGTAACTCTGAGGTGGGACACCTCAATATCGGAGCAGGACGCGTGGTATATCAAGACCTCGTAAAGATTAACCGTGCATGCAAAGATGGCTCTATCATGGACAACGCACAGGTAAAGGCAGCTTATACCTATGCCAAGGAAAACGGTAAAAAGCTCCACCTCATGGGATTGACATCAAATGGCGGCGTACACTCAAGCCTCGATCATTTGTTTAAACTCATCGAAGTGGGAAAAGCATACGGACTGAAGAATCAGACCTTCATCCACTGCTTTATGGATGGTCGCGATACCGACCCGAAGAGCGGTAAGGGATTCATTGAGCAACTCACCAAGGTGTGTGCAGACAATGATGCTGCCATTGCCGACATCGTGGGACGCTTCTATGCCATGGACCGTGACAAGCGTTGGGAACGTGTGAAAGAGGCTTACGACCTGATTGTGAAGGGCGAAGGCAAACAGTCGGCTGACATGGTGGCTGCCATGCAGGAGTCATACGATGAGGGCGTGACCGACGAATTTATCAAACCTATCCACAACAGTTCAGTAAACGGTGTGATTGAAGAGGGCGATGTGGTTATCTTCATCAACTTCCGCAACGACCGCGCTAAGGAACTTACCGTTGTGCTCACCCAGCAGGATATGCCCGAACAGGGTATGCAGACCGTGAAGAATCTGCAATACTACTGCATGACTCCATACGATGCATCGTTCCAGGGTGTACACATCCTCTTCCCTAAAGAGAATGTGGAAGATACACTCGGCGAATATCTCTCTCGCCAAGGCAAGAAACAGTTGCACACTGCAGAGACAGAGAAGTATGCACACGTGACATTCTTCTTTAACGGCGGACGCGAGCAACCTTACGAAGGTGAGGACCGCATACTCGTGCCATCTCCTAAAGTGGCTACTTACGACCTCAAGCCAGAGATGAGTGCCTACGAGGTGAAGGATAAATTGGTGGCAGCCATCAATGAAAACAAGTATGATTTCATCGTGGTAAACTTCGCCAATGGCGACATGGTGGGTCATACCGGTGTTTACAACGCTATCGCTAAGGCAGTATGGGCTGTTGACCACTGCGTGAAAGACGTGATTGAGGCTGCTAAAGCCAACGACTACGAGGCTATCATTATTGCCGACCACGGTAATGCTGACAATGCTATCAACCCCGATGGCACACCAAACACAGCACACTCACTCAATCCCGTTCCATTCATCTATGTGACCAACAACAACAGCGCTACCGTGAAAGACGGTCGTCTGGCTGACGTTGCTCCATCTATCCTCCACATTATGGGACTGGAGAAGCCTGCCGATATGACGGGTGAAAACCTGATAGAAGACTAATCTATATCAAGTATAAAACATTCCGAAGAGTGCAAAGCCCTATGGGTTTTGTGCTCTTTGTCTTTTATAGATGATCCATTTGAAAGCCACATCGCTCTGCAAAGTAAATTGGTTTGCTGAGGAAAACAAATTGATTTGCTGAGCAATTCAAATTGATTTGCTGAGCAATTCAAATTGATTTGCTGAGCAAAGTAAATTGATTTGCTGGTCTGTATGACGTTTTTGATGTTGTAAAATGCAGTAGGAGAGTGATTTATATCATATCTTCAGACCATGAAAAATCGCGGTCTTTTCATGCTGCGAAATAAAAGCTTGTATATTAGCGAATTTTCAGCAACAGAAAAGTTGCTGACTGAAGCCCATCAACACCACGCACTGACGACCGTCACGGCGGTTGCGAGCATCGGAAAAGCGAGGCTGGCAGACTAAGAAACAAAGATGCTGATTTGGCATTATGAAATATTTTGCGTAACTTCGCAGCCAGAAATATACACCCTGACCGATGGGCTGAACAGGGACTGAAACGATAGGATGACATCTTGTCAGCACCACGATTCAACCGCACGACCTATCGGGCATAAATGCAGAACAAGCAATGAACGTAGAGATAGAACCATCATGGGCGCAACGGTTGAAGCCGGAATTTGACAAACCCTATTTTCAACAACTCACCCAAACGGTGCGCATGGAGTACAGCCAGTATTCATGTTTTCCACCAGGACGACTGATATTCAATGCCTTCAACCTTTGTCCGTTCGACAAAGTGAAGGTGGTCATTCTCGGCCAGGACCCGTATCACGAGCCAGGACAGGCTCATGGACTGAGCTTCTCGGTGCTCGACGGTGTGCGTTTCCCTCCCTCATTGCAGAATATCTTTAAGGAGATTCACGATGATTTGGGTACGGATATGCCTTTTTCGGGCGATTTGACGCGATGGGCACAACAGGGTGTGTTGCTGCTCAATGCCACACTTACCGTGCGTGCGCACCAAGCCAACAGCCATGCTGCCTTTGGTTGGCAACAGTTTACCGACGCTGCCATCCGTGCACTGGCTACCGAACGCGAGGGAGTGGTCTATATGTTGTGGGGCGGATTTGCACGCGGCAAGGCTTATATGATAGATAAGCAGCGCAATCTTGTATTGGAGTCTGTTCATCCTTCTCCACTTAGCGCCAACCGTGGCGGATGGTTCGGACAACATCAGTTCTCGCGTTGCAATGCCTATCTGACCGAACATGGACAGCAACCTATCGTATGGTAAACCCGAAAATAGATAAATGATGAAGATACCACCTATTATAGATATTGACGGCATACTGGTGTCGTCGGACATATTGACAGAGTGTTTTTGTTGCGACCTTGATGCCTGTAAGGGTATCTGTTGCGTGGAAGGTGATGCCGGTGCACCGGTCACTACCGATGAAGTGATGGCTATTGAGGACAGTCTCGATACCGTTTGGGAAGACCTTTCGGCATCGGCACAAGCCGTAATCGACCGTCAGGGGGTGGCTTACAGCGATCCCGATGGCGACTTGGTGACGAGTATCGTTGGTGGAAAAGACTGCGTGTTTACTTGTTACGACAACGGATGTTGCCTCTGTGCACTGGAACGTGCCTATCGTAATGGTAAGGCGAAATTCTGTAAACCCATCAGTTGTGCACTCTATCCCATTCGCGAGAAACGATTCTCCAGTGGGCTCGTAGGACTGAACTACAACCGTTGGGCGGTGTGTAAAGATGCGGTGAAGAAAGGAAACGAGTTGCAACTTCCTGTCTATCGTTTCCTCGAAGGCCCGTTGACACGTCGCTTTGGCGAAGCGTGGTATAAAGAACTCTGTGAAGTGGCACAGCAGTTGTTGGCTGCCGAATAGCATTCAGGTAGCCCATGCCACTTGTTGAAGGGAGCAGGTCGCTATGAACGGCGGTATTCCGATGGACTCATACCGACGTGCTCCTTGAAAAACTTTCCGAGAAACGACTGATTGGGAAAGTTCAATGCTTCAGCAATCTCCTTGATATTCATATTCGTATTCTTCAGCAACACGCGCAATTCGCGGGTCACATAACTGTTGATCCACTCGTAAGGCGTACGCTTGCTCACCTTTTTGATGGCTTCCGACAGATATTTCGGCGTGATGCAGAGTTGCTCTGCATACCAGCTGACACGGCGCTCGCTGCGGAAATTGGCTTCGAGCAAATGGATAAACTGTGTGAAGAGTTGGCTGCCGCGCAACACACGGTGCTCGGTTGGCTTGCGCGTGTGATAGACCAAGTCGCTCAAATCGTAGAACATGGCAAGTAGAAGGGTGGAGACTAACTTCTTGCGGTAATGGTGCCCCTTGTTCTCCAACTTACCCTTGATGAAGTTGTAGTAGTTGCTGAAGGTGGTCATCTCTGATTCAGTCAGGCTCACCACATGGTTGTTGAGCGAGAAAAGCAGCAACGACGACATGTCGGTGATGTCTTTCATAAACTCATAGTAGAAATCCTTGGACAGCATGATGCACTGCGCTTTGAGGTCTGCCGATGGCACAAAGCGCTCGACAATATGTCGGTCGGAAATCATGATGAGGTCGCCAGGATTGACTGTGACCTCTTGGGTGTCGATAGAACATACGGCATGACCCTCCTGACAAAGGGCTATCAGGATGAAGTTCATGCGCTTCGCCTCTTTCGGAATAGGCGCTTCGGCAATCTCTTCGCTCAACACAATGTCGTCGTCGAAGAAATGTATGTTCTGCCAATGCTTGGTATTCTGCAGGTTGGTTTCTACTATTTTTTGCTTTTCCATGTTGTTACAGTTTTTGTTTCACCGGCTTTCAGTGTCAGTACGGCTTGGTCTTGACCGTAAACCAATGTTACTTTGCCTGATGCTTTGGCGGTGACAGTCACCATGGTGGGGCGTCCTTCCTGCCAGGTCATTGTCACAACGTAGCCTCCGCGAGCGCAGAGTCCACTCACACTGCCGTTGCTCCAAGCTGAAGGTAAGGCAGGTAGCAACTCGATGGTTGCCTTGCCGCCCTCATAACTGCTTTGCACCAGCATCTCGGCAACACCGGCTGTTCCACCGAAGTTACCGTCAATCTGGAACGGGGGATGGGCATCGAACAGGTTGGGGTAGGTGCCGCCAGCATGGGGCAACGTAGAGTTGCGGTCTTCTTCAGAGCGCACAGGAGTGAGCAGCTTGCGATAGATGCGGTAAGCGCGCTCGCCATCGTGGAGACGTGCCCATAGGTTGATGCGCCAACCGGTGCTCCAACCTGTGGTTTCATCACCCTTCTGGATGAGCGTTTGGCGGCATGCTTCCTGCAAACGGGCATCTTGCAGATGGTGGCCGGGATAGAGGCCGATGAGATGTGACTGGTGGCGATGCTTCGGATCCTTATCGCGCCAGTCGTAATACCACTCGTTGAGATCGCCATCCTTACCGATGGTATAGGGGCGCAACTGGTTCAGGCGGCGCTGCATGGCCGACAGTTGCGATGATTTGGCACCAATGGTGCGAAGTGCCTCCATGAGGTTTACTTTCAGTTCGCGTATGATGGCGAGGTCGGCTGTGCCGCCGTAGCAGGTCACACCCATGTAGCCTTGGTCGGTGATATATTCGTTTTCGGGAGAAGTAGAAGGCGCTGTGATGAGTTGGCGCTTACCGGATTGCTTGGGATCTTCTATCAGCCAGGCATCGCAGAAATCGTGGGCACCCTCCATCAGTGGCAGGGCAATCTGGCGCAGATAGTTGCGGTCGCGAGTGAAGAGGTAACGCTCCCACAGGGTGTTGACGAGCCATGCACCACCCATGTTCCAACAGCTCCACATCGGACTCTCGCGGTTTTCTCCCACAGGATTGGTCATTGCCCATAAATCACTATTATGGCAGGCACACCAACCACGGTCGATGCCATAGAAATGGTGGGCGGTATGCTTGCCGTTTTCTGCCAGTGCTTGTATGAAAGCATCAAGCGGTTGCGCCATTTCTGCTAAGTTGGTGGTGAAGGCGGGCCAGTAGTTTTCCTCCAAATTGATGTTCATGGTGTAGTTGCTGCGCCATGGCGACCACAAATGTGGCGTCCACAGGCCTTGCAGATTGGCAGGTATGCCGGGCGTGCGCGAACTGCTGATGAGCAGATAGCGACCATATTGGAAGTAAAGCGTTTCGAGATAGGCATTGCCGCGAGGTGTGGGCAATGGTTTTCCATTGGCAGTTTTTCCATCGGCGGGAGGCAGTTGTGGCACTTGTGACCGCAACAGGCTATCGGTAGTGACGGTGGGTAGCTCGCCACCGAGGTTGAGTTTCACACGGTTGTAGTATTGCTGATAGTCGCTGACATGGGCGCTGCGCACTTGTTCGTAGTTGGTGTTGGCAGTGTGCCAAGCATCGTCGGCTGCCTTTTCTAAATAGGGCGCTCCGGCTGTGACGGGGTGGTTGCGGGGGCCGTTGTAGCTTGTGGCATTGACAAAATAGATGGTTGCTTCGCTGCCGTGACGCAGTGTCAGACCCTCACTGTCAGCTGTGACGGTGCCATCGGTCTCGCAGAGGCGCACAATGGTGCAAAAGTGGACACTCTCTTTTGCATCGCCAGTGGCATGACCAGTCATGGTGAGCTGTCCGCTCTGACTGGCTTTCACCTCATGAGGCAGTTGCGAACCGAGGGCAATACGGAAGTTGAGCGCTCCTTTCTCGCTGGCTGTCAGTCGGATGGCAATAGTGCGGTCGGGATTTGATGCGATATATTCGCGCGTAAAGGTCACGCCGTTACGGTCGAAACGGTCGGAGGCAATGGCTCGGTCGATATCGAGTGTGCGCTGATAACGCTTCACTTTGCCTTCGTTCCAATCGTAGAGATGAACCGTGGCAAGCGGCTGGTAGTGGGCTGAGTTATGGCCTTCCACATGCAACTGCAGGCTGTCGGCACGCTGATAATCCTCGGCAAAGAGGGCTTTGCGTATTTCGGGAATCCACTTGGAGGCACCTGCTCCTTCGTTGTGATCTACAGGACTGCCGGTCCAAAGCGTGATATCGTTGAGATAGAGAAGGCAGTCGTCGGTGCCGCCATATACTAATGCACCCATTTTACCATTACCGATAGGCAGCGATTCTTCGAAGAATTGTGCTGGACGGTTGTAGGTGAGGCGCATCGGGAGTTGTTGGGCTGAAGTGCTGATGGCTGTGAACAGCGACAGGAGCAATAGGATTTTTTTCATATTTACAGTCTTATTCAGGCGTAATTTTGATGTTGGTATAAGTTGTTATGTTAGTCTTTGACACATCTGTAATCTGTGTGATAGACCTCCAAAATGATAGACACGAGGGCGGACACCATTGCTGGTTCCGCCCTCGTGTTGATATGGTAGTTGGCCTTTATGCATCAATATTGGCATAGGTGGCGTTCTTCTCGATGAATTCGCGACGTGGTTCTACGTCGTCGCCCATAAGCATGGAGAAGATTTCGTCTGCCTCGGCGGCATTCTCGACAGTAACCTGTTTGAGCAAACGGTTGGCAGGATTCATTGTCGTCTCCCACAGTTGCTCGGCATTCATCTCACCAAGACCTTTGTAACGCTGTGTGTGCAGACTCTTATCGTCATCGCGACCATCCACGTATTTGTCGATGAAAGCCTGGCGCTGTTGGTCGGTATAGCAGTATTCTGATATCTTCTTGTAGGTGCACTTGTATAGTGGTGGAGTGGCAATATACAGGTGACCGCCCTGAATAATCTGGGGCATGAAACGATAGAACAATGTCATGATGAGGGTGTCGATGTGTGAACCATCGACGTCGGCATCGGTCATGATGATGATCTTGTCGTAGCGCAGCTTGTCGATATTGGCTTCACGGTCGCCTTCGCCTTCAACGCCAAAGCGTACACCGATACTCTGGATGATGTTCATCACTGATTCGGCTTCGAATACGCGATGCCACTGAACCTTCTCAACATTAAGGATCTTACCACGCAAAGGTAGGATGGCTTGGAAGTGACGGTCGCGACCTTGCTTGGCAGAACCACCGGCTGAGTCACCCTCGACAAGGAAGATTTCACACTCCTTTGGGTCTTTATTGGAACAGTCGGCAAGTTTGCCAGGGAGTCCACCACCCGTCATGGGGTTCTTGCGCTGTACACTTTCGCGGGCTTTGCGGGCTGCAATACGTGCTGTGGCAGCCAGAACAACCTTGTCGCAGATGAGCTTTGCCTCCTTGGGATGCTCCTCCAGATAGTTGCTCAATGCTTCGCCAACTGCCTGCTGAACGGCACCTGCTACTTCAGAGTTGCCCAACTTGGTCTTGGTCTGACCTTCAAACTGTGGTTCGGCTACCTTGATAGAGATAACAGCGGTAAGACCTTCGCGGAAATCCTCACCTGCAATTTCTATCTTTGCCTTCTCGATTTGCTTGGAAATCTGCGGATCGGCATCGGCATAAGCCTTCAGCGTGCGGGTCAATGCCATACGGAAACCTGTCAGGTGGGTACCACCTTCGATGGTATTGATATTGTTGACGTAGGAGTGAATGTTTTCGGTATAGTCGGTATTGTACATCACGGCAACCTCAATGGGGACTCCTTGCTTTTCGGTCTTCAGATAGATTACATCGTCGAAAAGGTGGGTGCGATGGCGATCAACGTAGCGCACAAACTCTTTCAAACCGTCTTTGGCATGGAATACTTCTTCCTTAGTCTTGCCTTCTTCGTCGGGACGCATGTCGCGCAACGTGATGGTGATACCGGCATTCAGATAAGCCAACTCGCGCATACGCTTGGCGATGATGTCATACTTGTAGATGGTGGTGGTAAAGATATTGGGATCGGGCCAGAACTGCTGGCGAGTTCCGGTCTTATCGGTGTCGCCCACAATCTTAACGTCGTAAAGGGGCTTGCCCTTCTCGTATTCCTGCTGGTAGATATGACCATTGCGGAACACCTGTGACATCATGTGGGTAGAAAGTGCATTCACACAACTTACACCTACACCATGCAGACCACCGCTGACTTTATAACTTCCCTTGTCGAACTTACCACCGGCGTGGAGCACGGTCATAACAACCTCAAGGGCCGATTTGTGCATTTTTTTGTGCTGGTCAACGGGGATACCACGACCGTTATCCTGCACGGTTATAGATTCATCTTCGTTGATCGTTACTTCAATATGTGTGCAATAGCCTGCCATCGCTTCGTCGATGGAGTTGTCAACGGTCTCGTTCACCAAATGGTGCAAACCCTTTTCACTGATATCGCCGATGTACATCGCTGGGCGTTTGCGCACGGCTTCAAGTCCCTCGAGCACTTGAATATTGCTCGCGGAATAGTTGCTTTCTTTCGTAATGTCTTCTGCCATTGTTATTTTAGAGCTATTATAGGTTGCAAAGATACAAAAAATCTGCGACTTATCAGAATCTTTTGCGCACAAAAATAACAAAGACCACATCCTTTTTGCAGAATGTGGTCTTTGGGAGAATATTCTTGGATTGTTTTTATCCGAGTTTGTTGATGTACTTGGTGAGGCTTGACTTCAAGTTAGCTGCCTTGTTCTTATGGATGATGTTGCGCTTTGCGAGCTTGTCCAGCATCTTCTGTACGCAAGGATACAGCTTGGTAGCTTCGTCCTTGTCGGTCATGGCACGCAGTTTGCGTACAGCGTTGCGCATGGTCTTTGCATAGTAGTGATTGTGCAGGGCTTTAACTTTGTCCTGACGGATTCTCTTAAGAGATGACTTGTGGTTTGCCATTGTTGTTGAATTGTTTAAAATTGATAATGTTGATTTAAAGCTTCTGGGTCTTGCGTTAAAATAACTGCCCTGGGCGGTCTCTATTAAGGATGTACCTAAAATAAAAACCTCCGTCACCTTTTCCCGATTATTATCAGTAGCGCATCGCTGCGCAGATGGCGGACTTAAATGTTGTAGTCCCTAGGAGAGTCGAACTCCTCTTTAGAGAATGAAAATCTCTCGTCCTAACCGATAGACGAAGGGACCATGCGTTTTCTTAGCGGGTGCAAAGGTACGGTATTTTTTTTATTCTGCAAAACTTTCTCGCAAAAAAATGCATTTTATTCGTGTTTTTTTTGTAATTTCGCCCTCATGATAGCAAAAACAGACGCAATAGTGCTGCATACCATTAAATATGGTGATAAGAAAATTATAGTCGATATGTTTACCAAAGAAATGGGTAGAATGGCGTTTGCCGTGACTGTAAGCAGCAAGAATACGGGAAAGATGAAGAAGCAGTATTTCCAACCGATGACTATGTTGGAACTGACTTGTGACCTCAGGCCTGGACAGCAGTTGCAACGACTGAAAGACGTGAGGTTGACGGCTCCGGCATCTTCCATTTGCCTCTGTGCTGATAAGTTAGCTATTGCGCTCTTTGTTGCTGAGTTCCTGTATTACAGTCTCCGATCGGAGCAACGCAATGTGACGCTCTATGATTATATTTGTGACTCATTGCAGTGGTTGGATGCTGCAAATGACGGTTATGCCAACTTCCATCTGACGTTTCTCATGCGCATTTCAAGATTTCTGGGTTTCTTTCCTAATCTTGAAGATTATCATGAAGGATGTGTGTTTGATATGAGAAACAGTTGTTTCTCTATGACGGTTCCTATGCATCACGACTTTATTGCGGCTGACGATGCGGCATTGTTGCAACAGTTGATGCGGATGAATTTTGCCACCATGCGGCTTTTCCGTATGTCGAGACATGAACGAAATCGTATTGCGGAAGTGCTCGTGGAATATTACAGAATACATATTCCGGGATTCCCTATGCTTAAGAGTCTTGAGGTGTTGCAACAATTGTTCGACTGATTGCTGGTGTGTGTCATGGGTTTAAACGAACTCTGACTGGTGTTGGATAGATGTTCGATAGGTGTTGATAGACGTTGTTGAAAATGTATCGAACATCTGTGTAATGACTTGTCAATTAAAAGATTAAGCAAGAAAGGTGCTTGGTGCTGACAAAATGAATGAGTTACGCGTGTGCGTATATGTACGTGTGTGCGCGCGTATATGATTAATGTGATGGTTATGGGATTTCGATAGCTTGGTTATTATACAATCGGCGGACACCCTTATCAACAAGGTGTCCGCCGATGGTTGTATATGATATGTGGTGTTATGCAAACACGATAGTTCCCTGTATGTCTTCCTTCGGAGTTTCATCAACAGTAGTGGGATGTCCGTTTGCCTGGTTGTGGATGTTTTCCAGTATCTCGCGTGTGCGCTTGTAGGTGGGACTTTGTTCTACTGCAGAGATGACATTCTCGTTATCGAGGTCTTCGGCATTAAAGCGATAGATATGCGGACGACGACGGTAGCGTGTCTTGTTGGGGGTGTCGTGATAGTATCGGTCTCGGCGATCTTCCTTCTTGGCTTGTGCTTCGATGGCATCGGCATCTTGTTGGGCGAAACGGTCTTTCATGTGGTCTTTCATGCCTTCCACTTTTTCTACACCAAAACCAGTGGCAAGGATAGTGACCTTTACCTTCTTTTCCAATTCAGGATTGATGGCAAGTCCCCACTTGATTTCAAAGTCGCTAAACTTCTCCATGAACTCGTTGACATCGCCCATTTCATCCATCATCAGGCCGTTGCCATTTTTTCCACCTGCGAATGTGATGTTGAGAAGAATCTTCTTGGAGTTGAAAACATCTTTCTCGTTGAGCAAAGGTGAGTTGATTGCGGCTTCGATGGCTTTCTTTACACGACCTTCGCCCTCACCGTAACCTGTTGACATGATGGCCACACCACCGTCTTTTAATACGGTCTTCACATCGTTGAAGTCAAGGTTGATCAGTCCATGCTCGGTGATAATCTCAGAAATGGACTTTGCTGCTATTGACAATGTGTCGTCGGCTTTTCCGAAAGCGTCCTGTACGGACAGGTCGGGATATATCTCGCGAAGGCGGTCATTGTTGATGACAAGCAGGGCATCAACATGCTTGGCCATTTCTTCTACGCCGTCGAGGGCTTGGTCTATCTTTTGCGTGCCTTCCCAACGGAAGGGAATTGTCACGATACCTACAGTCAGAATGTCCATCTCTTTGGAGATGCGTGCAATGACAGGTGCGGCACCTGTACCTGTACCACCGCCCATTCCGGCAGTGATGAATGCCATGCGGGTACCATCGTTGAGCATTTCTCGAATGTCATCTGCGCTCTCTTCGGCAGCCTTTCGGGCTTTTTCGGGTTTGTTGCCGGCACCGAGTCCTTCTTTGCCCAACTGCAGATGGACAGGGACGGGAGAGTCGTTGAGGGCTTGGTTGTCGGTGTTGCAGAGCACGAAGGTTACATCGTGGATGCCTTTCCGATACATGTGGTTGACTGCGTTGCCGCCTCCGCCACCTACACCGATGACCTTGATGATGCTGTTGCTCTTGTCTGGATCGCCAAAATCCAATATATTGTTTGTATTGTTTGTCTCGCTCATAATTCTTTGATTTTGTGGTTTAGTCTTCATCCTTGGTAAACTCCTGGCCGACTTTCTTCAGCCATCCCATCATCTTGCCGACAGGATTGTTCTTCTTGCGCTCTTCGGCTGCAGCACGGGCTTTTGCTTCTTCTGCCTCGCGATTTTTGTCTTCTTCCTGCTTCTTTCGCTTGGCTTCTTCTGCAAGGGCTCTTTCGTCTGCTGTGGGAACTACTCCAGGAGGAATCTCGCCGACTGTGCGTACTGGACGATGGATGCCTTGTGTGACAGTGGCGGTATGTTCGCCGGTGCTAAAGAGGTCGGTCTTGTTTGCGAGATCGCCACCGGCACAATTGATGTCTCCCTTTGCCAATATTCCAAGTACGGTATTCATTGTTCCGTCTTTGGCTGTTATCTCGGGCTGGTTGCCTGTGATGGTCATGTTGACGGTCTTAGCAATGCGAATCTTTTCGATATTGGTATAGGAACGGAATGCCTTTTCTATATTCTTCATCTTAGAACCGCCACCGGTGAGGATGATGCCACCCAGCAGTTTGTCGCAGTATTTGTCGGGTATCTGATACAATACATTGGCGATAATTTCTTCTATGCGACTTTCGACAATCTCGATAAACTTACTGCTTTCTACCTGACGGTCACTGTCGATGGGATATTTCTTCTCATTGTCGATTTCATTGGGATCAGTAAAGGCTGAGGCATATTTCAGCTTCATTTCCTCTGCATCGTTTTCTTCTATTGACAGGGATGCGATGTCCTTGGTGACATTGTTGCCGCCCAATGGGATGACTGCCAGATGGCGCAGCACATTTTGCCAATAGACACTAACTGTGGTGGTGTCGGCTCCAAGATCTACCAGGACGCAACCTGAACGCTTTTCTGCTTCGGTCAGTACTGCATCGGCAAGTGCAAGAGGGGCAAGGAATAGTTCGGCAACATTAATCTTAGCGGTCTTGAAGCAGAGGTTGAGATTATTGTTGAGGGTCTTGCGCTGAAGGATGTTCAAAAAGTTTCCTTCAATATGACTACAGGGAATGCCTACAGGATCAAGTTGGTTTTGTGTATCAACCTTGTATTCTTGTACTGCAACGTCGATGGTTTCCAAATCGGGATATTCCATATTGCGGTTGGAATCCAAAAGGTCGTTGACCATTGATTCCGTCACAATAGTATCTGCAGGCAAATCTTTAGTGATAACGTTATGTACTGAACGGATAGACTGCCCACCTACGCCGACATATACGCATTTGATGCTTGTCTTGAGTTGGGTTTCGAGCTTTTTGACAATGCTGTTTAGGCTTTTGGCTGTCTTGTCGATATTGTTCACATAACCTTTTCTGATGAACGAAGAGGAATCTTCTTTCACCACGGCCAGCACTTGTGTGCTGCCATCCAGGTTCTTCTTTCCTGCGATACCAGTCATCTTGGATGATCCTAGTTCGATTGCGACGATAAAATCTTTTGGCATCTCTATATCTATATTTTACGGTTTGCTTGTTTTGTTCTTTTTGCAGATAATCTGGTTGTTGAATTCCAGATTGATGTAGGAGTATTTATTCCAGCCAGCGACATTCAGGCCGTAACGGTAGAATTTCTCCAGACGTGTAAGTTTCTGGGGAATGTCGGTGGGTGGTCCCAGATAGACTATATGGTTGCCTACACGAGGCACCATCTCTATTGTTCCGTCATGCAATACGTTGAGTTGTTCTATCTGGTTGTTCCAGAAACGGTCATGCAACAGGTTCTCTCCGATAGGTGCTAAATATCTCTTTGCGTAATTCCTGTTGAAGTGACCTGTGGCAATGACGAGGTCGCTGGTGTAGTGCGTGTTGGGCATTACATTTCCCTTTTCATCGAGGTAATAGTCATCGCCATTCTCTGCTTTGATGCGCATGACAGGAAGACGCTGGTTGAGTAGAATGATGACTTTACCGCCTTGCGTCTTATAGCATTGTGCTTCCTTGACAAAAGGATTGAGTAACAGCGACTCTTCGATAGCACGCACGTTGACTTGCGACATGGGCTGCCCCTGTGGGTAGAGTTTATTGGCCTTCAGTTGCGATTCTATTTCTGACTCACCAAGGAATCCCTCCGCCATTCCGTCGGTGATGCGGATATCCACACGGGTGCATACTGCTTTCTGGTCTTGCGGTTCATTGAAAACCGTGATGGCCAGAAACAGATAGACAGCCAGAGCGATATCTATCACGATAATGGCGGATTTCTTCCAGTTGATGTTCATTACTTGCTGTTGACGTTGTTTATTATTGTTGTTTCTCTTTCAGTATCTTGGTGATTTGTGGCACTTGATTGTCAAGGTCACCGGCACCAAGCACGATGAGTACATCAAACGAATGGTCCTTGATGTATTGGAGCACATCTGATTTGGCTATCATGTGCTTCTCTATTCCAGGACGCAGGTTGTCGTAGATGAGTTGTGAAGTCACACCTTCGATAGGTTGTTCACGTGCAGGATATATCTCGGTGAGAATGACTTCATCCAAAAGACTCAGCGCATTGGCGAAGTCCTTATAGAAATCTCTTGTGCGAGTGTAAAGGTGCGGCTGGAAGATTGCAGTAATCTTACGGTCGCTATAGAGTTCGCGAATGCTCTTGGCACTCTGATAAATCTCTTTAGGATGGTGGGCATAGTCGCTGAGGAATACTATCTTGTCGTTCTTCAACTTAAAGTCGAAACGACGTTCTACACCACCATAGGTCTGCATGCCGTAGCGCAGTTCTTCGGCTGTACAACCTGAGAGCTGTGCCATGGCCATGGCTGCCACACCATTTTCGATATTGATGGGCACGGGTTGTCCCAATTGTACATCCTTCACACATTCGATGGGTGATATGAAGTCGAAGGTGATTTCGCCGTTGGCGATACGAATATTTTCTGCATGGAAGTCACCTTCATGAAGGGAATAATCGTACCGGTTTACACCTTCTTGCAGGTTTTCCTTCATCTCAAGGTCGCGATGGATGATGAGATTGCCACCTGGCTGTATCAGTTCGGTATAATGGCGGAAACTCTCAAGATAGGCTTCCTTAGTGCCGTAGATATCCAAATGGTCAGGGTCGGTAGCGGTGATGACTGTCATCCATGGACTGAGCCAATGGAATGAACGGTCGAACTCATCGGCTTCTATTACCACATAATCGGAATTGGAAAGAATGTAATTGGTGCCATAGTTCTTGGAGATACCACCCAAGAAGGCATTGCAGTCCAAATGGCTCTGATGCATGATATGTGCACACATGGTAGATGTGGTGGTCTTACCATGAGTACCTGCCACACAGAGGCCTTTGTGTTCACGAGTCAATGTACCGAGCACTTGTGCACGCTTTTCTACTTCAAAACCGTTTTGACGGAAATATTGCAGTTCCTGATGGTCGGAAGGTATGGCTGGTGTGTAGATTACTAGACATGTCTGTGGTTGCTTGCAGGCATGGGGAATCTCGTCGATATTTTCTTCGTAATGAATGAGCATGCCTTCACGTTCCAATTGTAGAGTTAAGGCACTTGGGGTTTTGTCGTAGCCGGCAACAACCAATCCACGATGTATGAAATAACGGGCGATGGCGCTCATGCCTATGCCACCAGCTCCGATGAAATATACAGCTTTGATGTCTTTAATTTCCATTGTTTGCTAATCTTATCACTTCTTTGGCGATGATTTCTGCCGAATCGGGCAGTGCGAGTTTTAATATATTCTCTTTAAGCGATGTGAGCTTGGCATTGTTGCCTACTGTCTCGATGGCCAAAGGCAAGAGCTTGGTTGCTGCTTCGGCATCTTTTACATAGAGTGCCGCATCGGCATCTACCAGTGCCATGGCATTTTTAGTCTGGTGGTCTTCGGCTACATTCGGGCTGGGGACGAGAATGACGGGCTTGCCGATGAGGCAGAATTCAGAGATGCTGCTTGCTCCGGCACGGCTGATGACGAGGTCGGCTGCTTTGTAAGCTACTCCCATATCGCTGATGAAGTCGGTAACGATGAGATTGTCAGGCCTAACGTCATGAGCTAACTGATCCATAATGGCGGCATGATAGTATTTACCTGTTTGCCAGATAAACTGTACGTCGCTCTTGCGAATGAGGTCGAGATGCTGCATCACACTATCGTTGATGGTGCGTGCACCCAAGCTACCACCTACCAACAGAATAGTTTTACGGTTGGCATCCAAACCGAATGAACGTACGGCATCTTCGTGAGATGTCGTAGTGTCGAGTAGAGACTGGCGCACGGGATTGCCCGTCTTCACAATCTTGTCGGCTGGGAAGAAACGTTCCATGTGGTCATATGCTACACAAATTTTCTCGGCTTTCTTGGCGAGAAGTTTGTTGGTAACACCAGCATACGAGTTCTGTTCTTGAATAAGACAGGGAATGCCCATAGCAGCAGCCTTGTTGAGGGTAGGGCCACTGGCATATCCACCAACTCCTACAGCTACTTGCGGTTTGAAGTCGTTTATGATGTGCTTGGCCATGCGCTGGCTCTTCCATATTTTGTAGAGCACCTTGAAATTCTTTAGTAGATGCTTACGGTCAAAACCGCAGATGGGAAGACCCTTGATGTCGTAGCCTGCAGCAGGCACACGTTGCATCTCCATGCGTCCTAATGCTCCTACAAATAGAATTTTTGCATCTGGACGTAATGTCTTTAAAGCGTTAGCTATGGACACGGCAGGAAAAATGTGTCCTCCCGTTCCGCCGCCGCTGATTATAACTCTAAGCTCTTTACTCATACCTTATATATAGTATTTTGCAAAATTACAACTTTATTTCGTCATTGCCGAATTCTCGTTGCATTTTTTATCAACATTCTTGTCTTTCTTGATTTTAGCCGTACGGCTGACGCTGAGGATGACACCAATATAAGCGCAGTTGATGACCGTTGACGAACCACCTTTTGATACCAATGGTAACGGTTGGCCTGTGACAGGTCCCAGACCTACTGCCACAGCCATGTTGGCTATGGCTTG
Source organism: Prevotella sp. P5-126 (assembly GCF_002251185.1). Lineage (NCBI taxonomy): Bacteria > Pseudomonadati > Bacteroidota > Bacteroidia > Bacteroidales > Prevotellaceae > Prevotella > Prevotella sp. P5-126. The sequence continues at coordinate 52,360 of NZ_NPIZ01000080.1, read as the reverse complement.
TACTACGAGCAATAAGGTGAGTCCCATGACGAGAAATGCAGGAAAATAGTTCTCACATCGGTTGGCAATGCGGATGCCACGATAAAGCAATACCGTATAGAGGAAAATGACGCCAATAGCTCCGAACAATCCCAATTCTTCAATAATGATGGCAAAGATGAAATCAGAATATGCCTGTGGTAGGTAGTCGCGCTCTACCGATTTTCCAGGTCCGATGCCGATGATATTGCTGGTGGCAATAGCTATGTTGGCGTGTGCTACCTGGGCATCCTTACCTTGTATATCGAAGTCTTTTGGGGCTACGTCTGGTTTATTGAAACTCAGAATACGTCCTTTCCAAGTATCAGCACGGTGGAGAATCTTGTCGGCAAAATTTTTCTTTCTTGGGGCTTCTACTTTTTCGGTCTTGGCCTTACTCTCCATGGTAGGTTCTTCCTGATGTCCCGCAACCATGACGAAAGTAAGAACAGCAACTCCCAGACTGGCGCAAAAAGCAAAGAGACGGAACAGTTGTCTCCATGGTACTCGACCGATTATCATCATCAAAGCTACAACGAAAAAGAGCAACATGGCTGTTGAAAGGTTCTCAAGACCAATCAGAATACATATGCTAACGGTATAGAACATGATGTATTTGAAGGCTTTGAGATCGGCCCTGTCTTCTCGTTGCATGACTGCCAGTACTTGTGCAGTTGCAAGCACTACCGTTCCTTTTGCCAGTTCGGATGGCTGGAACGACAGTCCTATGATATTGAGACTTCGATTTGCTCCGTTGATGGTTTCTCCGCCAACTAATACAACAATCAGCAATAATGCGCTTAGGAATAATAGCGGTACTATCATCAGTTTGAAATAACGACAAGGTATAAGTGGCATGACGAGTGCAACAGCAAAGCCAGCGATGATGGTTCCTGCATGAAACACGATAGGGCCGATGTAGTTCTGACTTCTGTAGGTTTGTTGACTTGAAGCCGAGAAAACTTCGACGATACTGACCATGCAGAGGAAGAAGAAGACCATCCAGATGACCTTGTCGCCTTTGAAGATATTGCTGATCTTAAAGTTCATTGCTTTTGTTGTTGATATAGCTTCTATGATGTGTTATAAATTTCTGACCAGCGTCTTGAACTGTTCGCCGCGGTCTTCCATGTTTTTGAATAAGTCGAATGATGCACAGCACGGACTCAGCAGAACAGTCATACCCGGTTCTGCCATTTCGTAGCAGGCTTCTACACATTCTTTCATAGAATGGGTGTCGCGTACTGGTATTCCGAGATTGTCGAAATTGTCGTGTAACTTCTTATTGTCGGCTCCAAGATATACAATGCCAGCACATTTCTCTTTTACTAATGGGATGATAGGACTATAGTCGTTGCCCTTGTCTTTTCCGCCAATGATGAGGATGGTCTTGTTTTTCATTGATTCCAATGCGTACCAGCATGCATCCACATTGGTGGCTTTTGAATCGTTAATATACTGGACGCCACGTACCGAACAAACCTTTTCCAAGCGATGCTCTACGCCGGGGAAGTCGCTGAGCGACTGGCGGATAATGTCTTTCTTGATACCTGCTATGTTGGTAGCGATACCTGCAGCCAGCGAATTGTAGATATTGTGTTTGCCCGTCAGACTGAGAGACTCCTGCTCCATGTTGAATGGTTCGGGTTTCTCAATCTTGTATTCTCCTTCTTCGATGTAACCGATGCTTCCTTTTTCTTTCAGTTCGGAGAAAGGATACAGTATGGCTTTGATGTCATATTTGCTCAGTTCGTTATGGATGATGGGATCATCGTTCCAGAAGATGAAGGCATCTTGAGGTGTCTGATTCTGGATGATGCGCATCTTTGCATCTACATAATTCTGCATGCAGAAGTCATATCGGTCGAGATGGTCTGGAGTGATGTTCAGCAGAATGGCAATGTTGGCACGGAAGTCATACATGTTGTCCAACTGGAATGAACTCAGTTCGATAACGTAAAAGGCATGTGGATCTTCTGCCACTTGAAGTGCCAGCGAATTGCCGATATTGCCTGCCAATCCTACATCGTATCCAGCCTCTTTGAAGATATGGTAGATGAGGCTCGTTGTGGTAGTTTTACCATTTGAACCAGTAATACATATCATTTTCGAATCGGTGTATCGACCAGCAAATTCTATCTCGCTGATGATATGAATGCTCTTCTCCTTCACTTTAACTATCATTGGTGCTGTGTCAGGGATGCCAGGACTTTTGATAATTTCATCGGCATTGAGAATCTTATCCTCTGTGTGTTGACCTTCCTCCCATTCGATATGGTGGTCGTCCATCAGCTTTTTATACTTGTCTTTAATTTTCGACATGTCGCTGACGAACACGTCGAAACCTTCTTTCTTGGCCAGTACAGCGGCGCCCGCACCGCTTTCTCCGGCACCTAATACTACGATTCTGCTCATCTTACTTTTAATGTTATAATCGTTATTGCTGCTAATATAATGGTTGTAATCCAGAAACGGATGGTAATTTTAGATTCATGGAACGGACGATGTGGCCAGTTGCGCAACAGATAGGTACTGGTACTGTCGAGTTGTGAATCAAGTCGGCGGAATGTGTCATGGATTGGTGTGGCACGGAACACACGTACGCGCTTGCCCTTACGTTTCTGCCATTTGAACCATTGGGTCTGGATGATGACACTCAGACTCTCGATGAAGAAAATGCCACAGAGAACTGGCAACAGCAATTCCTTATGGATGATGACTGCGCATACACCGATAATGCCGCCGATCGTCAGCGAACCTGTGTCGCCCATAAAGACCTGTGCAGGGTAGGCATTATACCATAGGAATCCTATCATGGCTCCGACGAAGGCACATAGGAATACTACAAGTTCCTGTGAACCGGGAATATACATGATGTCGAAGTATGCCGCATAGACAATATGACTGCTGACGTATGCAAAGATTCCAAGTGCCACACCAATGATGGCCGAGTTGCCGGCACACATACCGTCCATACCGTCGTTGAGGTTTGCGCCGTTGCTCACAGCGGTTACTACTATAATTGTCATAACGACAAAGAGAATCCATCCGGCTGCAACTTTATGTTCTCCGCAGAATGCCATGATGTTGGAATAATCGAGATTATGGTTCTTAAAGAATGGAATAGTCGTCTGCAGCGACTTGACATTTTCAGTCTTATGCTTGATAACAACTTCTTGATTCTGTTGTTGTACAGATATGTTTTCCCGTACTACAGCATCAGGACTCAGCCAAAGTGTTAATCCCACAATGAAGCCAATACTGATTTGTCCCACAATCTTATATTTGCCCTTTAGACCTTCCTTGTTCTTTTTGAAGATCTTGATATAGTCGTCGAGGAATCCAAGGAATCCCAACCATACCGTAGTGACAATCATCAGAATGAGATAGATGTTGCGCATTCTGCCCAACAGTAGGACAGGTACCAGAATGGCTACGATGATGATAATACCGCCCATGGTAGGAACACCTTTCTTTTCCACACCGAAGGGATCGATACTGGCGTCGCGAGCAGTTTCTGATATATGGTGTCGCTTCATCCAGCGAATGAATTTCTCGCCGAACCATGCCGAGATGACCAGCGATAGAATTAATGCCAGAAGTGCACGGAAGGAAATGTACGACCAGATATGTGCTCCTGGGATGTCGAATCCTTCTAAAAATCTAAACAGGTAGTATAACATAGTCTGAATTATGAGTTAAAAATATCTCTGACCACTTCGCGGTCGTCGAAATGATGTTTTACGCCTTTTATCTCTTGATAGTCTTCATGACCTTTACCTGCTATGAGGATGACATCGCCTTTTTGTGCCATCATGCAGGCGGTACGGATGGCTTCTTTGCGATCGACGATGCTCACGACCTTTTTCATCTGTTGAGGAGTGAGGCCCGCCAACATGTCGTTGATGATATCTTGTGGTTCCTCAAAGCGTGGGTTATCGCTGGTGATGATGACGCGGTCGCTCTGTTTGACAGCCTCTTGTGCCATGAGCGGGCGTTTGCCTTTGTCGCGGTTGCCTCCTGCGCCACAAACTGTGATGACGTGTCCCTCTTTGCCTTCGAGTACTTCGTGGATGGCATTAAGTACATTCTCCAATGCATCGGGAGTATGTGCATAATCTACTACGGCTGTGATTCCGTCTTTGGAACGAATCGGCTCCAAGCGTCCAGCCACGCTTTTCAGCGTACTCATCACAACGAGAACGTCTTCGGGATTCTTGCCCAGCATGACAGCAGCGCCATAGACAGCCAAAAGGTTGCTGACGTTGAACTTACCGATGAATTGCACGCCTACTTCTCGACCGTTGATTTCGAGATACATGCCTTCAAAGTGACATTCGATAATGTGTGCGCGGAAGTCAGCCATTTGGCGTATGGAGTAGGTCTTGATATTGGCTTTGCAGTTTTGAACCATGACGCTACCGTTTTTGTCATCGGCATTGGTGATGGCAAAAGCCTCTTTGGGCAGTCCGTCGAAGAATGCCTTCTTGGCGTTGCGATAGTTTTCGAAAGTCTTATGATAGTCGAGGTGGTCGCGTGTGAGATTGGTGAAGATGCCTCCTGCAAATGTCAATCCGCCGATACGTTTTTGCGCAATGGCATGGCTTGAACACTCCATGAAGGCGTATTCGCATCCAGCTTCAACCATGCGGTGGAGCAGATGATTGAGTTCGATGGGGTCTGGAGTGGTATGATCGGCTGCAATAGCTTCGTCTTCAATATAATTGCAGACGGTTGAGAGCAGTCCGCAACGGTGTCCGAACTTACGGAACATGTTGTAGAGCAATGTGGCGATGGTTGTTTTACCGTTGGTGCCAGTAACTCCCACCAGTTTGAGCTTCTTAGAAGGATTGCCGTAGAAATTGGTTGCCACCTGACCTACCACATCTTCGGTTGAAGCCACTTGCAAGTAGCTTACGCTTTCGATTTTTTCCTCAGGCATATCCTCGCAGAGAATGGCAGTTGCTCCCAGTTCTATGGCTTTGGCTATGAACTTGTGTCCATCAGTCTGTGTGCCTTTGATAGCCACAAAGAGATGTCCCTTCTCTATTTTGCGTGAGTCGATATTCACGCCTGTAATTTCGGTTTCTGCCGGTCCTGCTATTTGCAGGATGTTGACGGATTTCAGCAGTTCGCTAAGTTTCATATACCTTATTATATTATATAAGAGTTCAACATATGTTTATTTATTCCAATATCAGGGTGCAGACGGTTCCTTTTTGTAGTTTCTGTCCGGCTTGGCAACTTTGTCGTTTGACATGCCCACGGCCTTGGAGCTTTACTTTCATTCCTGTTGACTCCAACAGATAAACTGCATCTTTGGCGCCCATGCCCACAACATCGGGTACGATACCCTTGCCTACGTCGTGTTTGTGGAGAGCCACTTTGTTACTATGACGTTCGGCTGAGCCCCATATCGGGTTGCCGTCTGCATACGATCCGCTCCAGTTTTCTGAGGTTTTAATGCCGAGATGGCTCAATACATAGCCGGCGGCTCCCATATCGCCTCGTTTTACATCGGGTATTACTATGGAGTTTTCGTCATGGGCATCGTTGATGCCGAGTTTGAGGTTACGCGCCATTACACCTTCTGAAATCTGGTGGAACACATCGGCACTCATACCGCCAGAACCACCGTATCCTGATCTTTTGATGCAGACGATGCAGGAGTAGCGTGGCTTTTCTGCGGGGAAATAACCTGCAAATGAAAGCCAATAGGCAATACCTCCTGTTTTATAACCGCCACCCTGTGCCACTTGTGCGGTTCCGGTTTTTCCCGCCACATGGAACATTCTCGATCCGGCTTTCTTACCTGTGCCTTTGCTGACCACTCGTTCGAGTAGCGATTGCACGATTTTCACGGTTTTCATTTTAGCCATTCGTTTTTCCATGACTTTCGTCGGTGGATATTCCTCAACGACTTTCCCTTCTTTCATGATGTATTTCACAAAGCGTGGGCGCATCATCACACCATCATTGGCAATGGCGTTATAGAAGGTGAGTGTGGATATTGGTGGAAGCTGAGTCTCGTATCCTATCGACATCCACGGTAGTGCGGTCTTACTCCAGTTGAGCCATTGTCCTCGCTTGTTCTTCTTGGGCATGCGGATGTGAGGTCTTGCATATCCCTGAATGGGCAGCTTGAGGTCGGCTGCAAGTCCTGTGCGGTAGATTCCTTCCACATATTTCTCAGGTCGGTTGCCGTAGTTTTCGTCGATCACTCGGCTGATACCGATGTTCGAACTGACTTCCATCGCACGTCCGAGAGAGATGTAGCCATAACCGCCTTTTCGCCAGTTGTGGTCTTTCATCTGTGCGCCGTGCATGGGCCAGATGCCTCCAGCTGTTTCTATGTGTTGTGCGGTATCAGCCACTCCGTCGTCGAGCGCCACCATGACAGATGCGGTTTTGAATACCGATCCAGGTTCGCGCAGGTCAGCCACGGCAAAGTTTTTTGTTTCGCGGAATACGTCGCCTGGGCAACGCTCCATGTTGACAATAGCCTTGATATCGCCCGTCGCCACTTCCATGAGGATGGCAACGCCGAGGTCGCAGTTGTCTTTTTTCAGTTCTGCCACGAGTGCGCGTTCTGCCAAGTCTTGCATGTTGACATCAATAGTTGTGACGATGTCGCATCCGTCGATGGGTAGCGTGACCGGAATGTTCAGTTGTGCGTTGAGCACTTTGCGTCGCTTATTGAGACCTGGTGTTCCGCGGAGAATTGTGTCGTAAGCCAGTTCCAGTCCGAGTCTGGCGCTGTCTTTTGCGCCATACATAGAACCGATGGTGCGTTCGCCCAGTGATCCGAATGGGCGCCGGCGTGCATTAAATTCCTCTTCGTGGAATCCGCTTGCGTTTTTCGAGAGTGAGAAGAACGGCAGCGCCTTCACCTCCGTATAGGTGTTGTAGGTGATGCGTTTGGGCCAAATGGGCCAGTGGCGTGCCTTTTTGTTGTGTCCTTCTTCGAGATGTCGTTTGAACTCCGCAGCCGAACGCTCAGGGAATATCTTGCTGAGACCTGTGCAGACAGAATCCACTTTGTCGTTCCATAGCGAGTCTTGGTTCTCGTTATCTATACCGAAGTCCATATAGATTTTGTATTCGGGAATAGAACTTGCCATGAGTTGTCCGTCGCAACTGAGGATATTTCCTCGGTTGGGCTTGACGGTAATACTGTCGCTCTTGAGTCTGCTTGCCACCTCTATCCAGTATTGTTTCTTTGCCGTCATGGTATAGAATGCCTTTCCGATAATCATAATGAATACGATTACCAGTGCGAAAGCGATCCAGAAATACCGCTGTGCTATGCTGCTATTGTTTATTTTACTCATTGACGGGTTTAGTTTTCGGGCACTTGTATAATATATGGTGGCTGGTCGGCTATGTGTAATACCGAGTCCTTGTTTTGTTGAAGTGTTTCGAGTACATGGCTCTCACGGCATTTTTCGGTGAGTGTGCTCGATGCTGCCAATGCTTTGTTTTTAGCATCCTTGAGCTGAATCTCCAGTTTTCGTATGGTTACCATGTCTTGCTGATATTGATAGCGGAATGCGATATAGACGAGTGTGAATGCCACCACGAGGAGAATCAGTCCGACTTGAGCGCGCACAAAGTCTGCCGTCAGGAAGTCGCCGCCCAATACGCTCTTCATGCTGAGCTGTTGTCCGGGATGGGTATCGCTGTCCTGTGCCGTCTCCTGTATCTTCTTCAGCGTCTCTTGCAGCTGCTGTTCTGCCTTTTCGGCGCGCATCTGTTTTTTACTGACGGCGGCGTCTTCTGTGGTTTCCTTATTCTCGTCGAGAATGATGTCTGAATCTTTATTTGTCATTTTCTTGTGGTGTTATTCTGTTTTCTCTGCTATTCTCAGTTTTGCGCTACGGCTTCTGGGATTGTTTTGAAGTTCTTCGTCGCAGGGTGTGATGACCTTGTTGTTGACCAACCGGAATGGGCTGTTGATGCGTCCGAAGAAGTCTTGTTCTATTTTTCCTTCCACATTACCGGCTTTCATCACGTTTTTCACGAGTCGGTCTTCTAATGAGTGGTAGGTGATGACGCTCAGTCTTCCGCCTTTTCCCAACATTCGGGTTGCTCCCAGTAACATGTCGCGCAGGGCGTCCATCTCATGGTTGACTTCGATGCGAAGTGCCTGATAGAGTCTCGCCATGTCTTTTTTCTCCCGCTCGGAGCGCATTAGCGGTTCGATGACGGTGGTCAGGTCGCTTGTTGTGACGATGGGGTGGGCGGCTCTTGCCTTGACGATGGCGGCGGCGATGCGTCGTGCACTCTTCATTTCTCCGTAGAGGTAGAAGATGTCTGCCAACTGACTTTCTGCATAGTTGTTGAGAATATCGGCTGCAGTCGTACCTGCGCGTTTGTTCATTCTCATATCCAATGGTGCATCGAATCGGAAGGAAAAGCCCCTGGTCTCGTCGTCGAAGTGGTGGCTTGATACGCCAAGGTCAGCCAACAGCCCGTCGATATGGTCGATGCCATAGTAACGCATCCAGTTGCAGAGGTAGCGGAAGTTGCTTCTGACAAAGGTGAAACGGTCGTCATTCACGATGTTTTGCTCTGCATCGGCATCTTGGTCGAAGCTGTAGAGATGTCCATTGGGACCGAGATGACGCAGTATTTCGCGCGAATGTCCACCTCCGCCGAATGTCACATCTACATAGATGCCGTCGGGCTTGATGTCAAGTCCGTTGATGCTCTCGTTGAGGAGCACAGGTACGTGGTATGTTTCTGCCGTTTTTGCCATGCCGGTTTAGAGTTTATCGTTGTCTGTCATCAGTTCTTCGAGTGCGTTTCCGAAGTCTTCGGCACTCATTTTCTGCTGTTCTGCCTCGTTATTGCTCCATATTTCGATGGTGTCGCCCATGCCGATGAATCGGATTTCTTGTTCGATATTAGCCATCCGTTGGAAGCGTTTGGGTATGAGAAAACGACCGTTTCCGTCAAGGCTGACAAGTTCTACGTCGCTCACAAACTGTCTAAACACTTGCTGTTGGGTCTTATTCCAGCGGTTCAGTCGTTGGCGCATGCTGTCCATTTGCTCGTTCCATACAGATTCGGGATAGAGCACGAGGCAGGTCTGAAACACGTCTTTTCTTAGCACAAGACGCTCTTCACCCCCAGTCTGCAATACTTTTCTGAATGTTGCAGGCAGGAATGCACGCCCCTTGGCGTCAGCCTTTGCTTCTATATTACCTAAAAAACGCATGCGTACTTATTTATAATATGATTTTAATTCTCGCTTGCAAAATTAAACAAAATCCTCCATATTTCCCCACATTTCCCCACTTTTTTTATGATTATTTTTGTAAGTGTAATGTTAATAGTGTGTAAGTGGTTGATTTATAGCGGTATTCTTAAATATTCGTAAGTGACATTCCGGTGGAGCGTTTTTGTAATATTGAGGTTCGGTTTTACAGTAAAGCGTATTGTGTTTTTGAAGTCTTGGCGTTAAGCTCTCGCAAGCGAAACTTTAACTTGCATTTTGACGAACTTCATCAAACCCTTTGTCTTCGGGATATGTTCGGGATGCCTTCGGGATGAAGTCGCCCGCAGGAGCATGTGGGCAACTCAAAACAGAGTCAGATGAAAGTCTTGTATTCTTTCGATGAAATTCTCAACTGAGTCCGATGGAAGTCCGATGAAAGTCCCAAGTAAGTCCCAAAACTTGCGGTTGATTATGCGAAAGTGAAGGGAGAATGATGGGAAGAAAATGGGAAACTTGTCGATGCAGAACAAATCAAAAAGTTGGTTGATAACCGAGTAAGGCAGACAGTTTCTTGCTCGTTTTTGTGGTTATTTTATGCTGTTTGCTATTTGAGTAATGTTGCAAAAACGTCCAATGTGATTACAAAAACACGAAGATTAAAAGTTTTTCGTGAAAAAATGTGCTGTTTCTCAAACTAATTTCTTAATTTTGCATCTGATTAGTATGTATGTAAGAGAGAAATGAATCAGATAACAGAGAAAACGATTGATATTGACCAGATACTCAAGAATAAGTTGGGTGCCAAATCCAAATGGGTGCCCCGCCCATTGGTATCGTGGCTGAAACGTATTGTGCATCAGGATCGCGTCAACGCATTCCTGTGGGAAAGCCGCCATAAAACAGGTACCGAATGGCTCGAAGCTTGTGTCGAATATCTGCAAATGACCATCAAAATCGTGGGCAAAGAGAATCTTCCCGATCCCAACGACGGCCGCCTCTATACCTTTGTCTCCAACCATCCGTTGGGCGGAGAAGATGGTGTAGCGCTCGGCGCCATTATCGGTCGTCATTACGACAGTCGATTCCGTTATCTCGTCAATGACCTGCTGATGAATCTTCCAGGACTGGCTCCGCTTTGCATTCCTATCAACAAAACAGGTAAACAAGGCCGTAACTTCCCGGCAATGGTGAAAGCTGGCTTTGAAAGCGACAACCACATGCTGATGTATCCTGCAGGCATTTGTTCACGTCGCCGAAACGGTGTGATTCGCGATGTGGCATGGAGCAAGACTTTTATTGTCAAGAGTGTGGAGTATCAGCGCGATATTGTGCCCATCCATTTCAGTGGGCAAAATTCTGATTTCTTCTATCGTTTGGCTAATTTTAGCGACAAACATCTGAAGTTTAACCTTGCCATGCTTTTCCTTGTAGATGAAATGTATAAGAACGTAGGCAAAAACTTTGAAATAAAAATAGGAAAGCCTATTCCCTGGCAAACCTTTGATAAATCGAAAACACCGATGGAATGGGCACAATATGTGCAAGATATCGTGTATAGTCTATAAACCAACAGAAGAACAACCTATAGCTAACAGACAGATAAATAAATGGAACAGCCAATTATTCAACCCATTGACAAGGAAGTGCTCAAAAGCGAACTGACGCCCGACAAGCGCCTTCGCATGACCAACAAGAGCAACAATGAAATCTATGTCATTACCGCACACAATGCACCCAACGTGATGCAGGAGATCGGGCGACTGCGAGAGATTGCTTTCCGCGAGGCTGGCGGAGGAACTGGCAAGGAAGTCGATATCGACGAGTTTGATACGTGCGAGCGATGCTACAAACAGCTCATCGTGTGGAATCCGGAGGCGGAAGAGATTATCGGAGGTTACCGTTATTTGCTGGGTACTGACTGGGAGTATGATGACAAGGGACAACCTATTCTTGCCACCAGTCACATGTTCCATTTCTCTGAAAAGTTTATCAAAGACTATGCACCCCAGACCGTAGAACTCGGTCGGTCGTTTGTCTCGCTTCCTTATCAGTCGTCTCGCATGGGCGCCAAGAGTCTCTTCGCACTCGATAACCTGTGGGATGGACTTGGCGCACTCACGGTTATTCGTCCTAATATACGCTACTATTTCGGAAAAATGACCATGTACCCCTCTTATATCCGTAAGGGACGCGACATGATTCTCTATTTCTTGAAAAAGCATTTCGACGATAAAGAACATCTCATTATCCCGATGAAACCGCTACAATTGGAGTCTGACGTGCGCGAATTTGAGGCGCTCTTCTCTGGCAAGGACTTTAAAGATGACTATCGTATCCTCAATCGGGAGATTAGAAAGTTGGGCTATAATATTCCCCCATTGGTTAATGCTTATATGAGTTTGTCGCCCACCATGAAACTCTTTGGCACAGCCATCAATTATGGTTTTGGCGATGTGGAGGAAACGGGAATCCTTATAGCCGTTGACGAAATACTTGAAGAGAAGCGTCAGCGCCATATCGACTCGTTTGTTCAGTCGCATCCTGAGGCTTTGAAGATTACAAGCGGCGCTAATAATGTTATCTATAAAGAGAAGACGCCCCAAGGAGAATAAGGAGCGCTTTCTATGGATTTTCAGATAATCGGTTCCATTGCAAATATCCTTGAATGATGGTGGGAGAATTGCGATGGAACCGATGTTTTTTGCTGTTTTGGCTCAAAGGTCTAATCGAGAAAGAAGCTGATTGCTTTAGCCCACTCCCGATGCGTCAATCAAGTTTGGCTTATACGATAGGTAGTGAAATACCGTTGATCTTCTGATAAACGTCGAGTGCATAAACATCGGTCATTCCTGCAATATAGTCGATAACCGCCATGATGCGTGTTTCAAGGTTGTCGGCCTGAATATCGTATTGGCTGGAAACCCTACTGATGAGCTGTTGTGAATAGTAACGCTCGGGATGCATGACGGCTTCGGTCATTTGTTTCATGAGCGTTTCCATAATCTTATAACCCGAAAGCTCCACGTCAAGAACCGGTCGGCTGCGATAGATGCGCACCTTTGAAAGTTCAGCACACCGGCGGTAGGCCTCTTTTTGAGTGGGATGGATGTGGTCTATCAAACAGCCGGTAAACGTACCGTTGAGAATGTTTTCTTCGTTTTCGACAAATGCGTTGGCACATTCGTTTTCTAACTTTCCGATCACGCAAGCACGCAAATACACAATCTTTTCGTTGGTGTCCTGCAACGCCTCGTCGTCGATGCGTTGGCGAATCTTCGCCTGGGTGGCTTCGTCGAAGAAGTTGAGCAGTAAGCGCTCGGTCTCTTCGTATGATAGAATCTTCAGTTTGTGAGCATCCTCAATATCCATGACTTCATAGCAGATGTCATCGGCAGCCTCTACCAAATAGACTAATGGATGGCGTGCGTACCGCAAGGGCTCTTCTGTGTGGGATAAGCGAATTATCCCCATTTCATCGGCAATTCGTTGGTAGAAATCCTGTTCTGACTGAAAGAAACCGAATTTGCCCTTCTTGCCAGCTGCCGATGAGGCATAAGGGTACTTTACGATACTTGCCAGCGTGCTGTAAGTCATGACGAAACCACCTGTGCGCCGCCCCTTAAACTGATGGGTCAACAGGCGAAAAGCATTGGCATTACCCTCGAAATGGGTGATGTCGTCCCAAAATGCATCACTTACCAACGGTTTCAGTTGCAGTCCTTCGCCTTCGGTAAAGAAGGTTTGAATGGCTTTCTCGCCACTATGACCAAATGGCGGATTGCCCAAATCGTGTGCCAGACAGGCCGTTGAAACAATCTGCCCAATCTGTTCAAAAAGTGTATCTTTCAGTTCGGGACGATTCTCGGCAATAAGTCTTTGCGCCACATCGTTGCCCAACGACATTCCCACACTTGCCACTTCCAGCGAGTGGGTAAGGCGATTGTGAACAAAGACGCTACCCGGCAGAGGAAATACTTGCGTCTTGTTTTGCAGTCGTCGAAAGGGCGCCGAGAATATCAGTCGGTCGTAATCACGCTTAAATTCAGTACGGTCGTCGTGGCGCTCGGTGTGGCGATGCTCCTGTCCGAGGCGTTTGTTTGATATGAGTTTAGTCCATTCCATGATGGCAAAGTTACTAAAAAGTATGAAACCTACAAAGTTTTCTGCAAAAAACGATGGCAGTTTGGTAGGAATTCTGTAAATTTGCACATTATTATAAATAAACCAACAAATGCTGAAAATTAACGCTATCAATCGTGGACGCCAACCTATGCCCACATACGCCACATCGCAAAGTGCGGGAATGGATCTCCGTGCCAACCTTGAAGAGCCTGTTGTGCTCCATCCTATGGAGCGTCGGCTCATACCCACCGGACTGCATATTGCATTGCCTGAGGGTTATGAAGCACAAGTAAGACCCCGTAGCGGATTAGCGCTGAAGCATGGTTTGACCGTACTTAATGCCCCTGGCACTATCGATGCCGACTATCGCGGTGAGATTGGTGTGGTGCTTATCAACTTATCGCAGGAAGACTTCACCATCAACGACGGAGAGCGCATTGCCCAGTTGGTAGTGGCACGATATGAGCAAGTGGAGTTCTCACTCGTAGAAACACTCGATGAAACCGAGCGTGGCGAAGGCGGGTATGGTCATACTGGCGTGAAGTAATTAGTAGCGCAGTAACAGACGAGATGTTAATGTAAAGAAGACACATGAAACGCAGATATACAATCATTCTATTGGTAGTGGCTCTGATCTGCACGGCTGTAACAGCACAGACCGATGAGGATACATCGAGAAAATACGATGCGTTCTTCCTTGAAGCCATCAACCAGCGTGTCAAAGGCAACAACGATGCGGCCTTCGACCTGTTGCGCCATTGTGTCGATATAGACTCTACCAAGTCTGAAGCATGGTATTTTCTGGCACAATACTATGATGCTTTGAAGGAAAACGACAAGGCACAACGTTGTGTGGAAAAGGCTGCTTCGCTCGATCCCGATATTTCTACCTATCAAGAAATACTCGCCAATCTGTATCTCAGCAAGCAGGATTACCCCAAAGCCATCGAGGTCTTGAACCGTATCTATGAGGCTAACCACGATAGAGAGGATGTGCTTGGCGCACTGGTGTCTATTTATGAAGACCAGCAAGATTACAAATCTGCCATCCAAACACTCAACCGCTTGGAGGTGATGGAAGGCAGAAGTACACAGTTCTCATTGAAGAAAAGCGGATACTATACCCAACTCGGCAATAAGAAAGCTGCCATCCGTGAGATGCAGAAACTTGCCAATCAGTATCCTAATGATTTGAATTACAGGGGACTCTATGCACAGGCGCTTATCAATAATGGGCAGGAAGAAAAAGGACTCGACATCTATGATGAAATCCTTGAACAGGATCCCGACAACCGTTTCACACTCCTTGCCCTGTTGCAATACGAGCAGAAACATGGAGACCCTGATGTGGTTGACTCGCTGATGCAGCGTGTCCTGGTCAGTAAAAATGCTACTTCGCAGGATAGGGTGTCGCTCATGAGACAAGAAATTGCAGAGAGCGAACAGAATGGCGGTGACTCCACTCGTGTGCTCTACCTCTTTGACCGCATGCTTGAGCAAAAGCCTCTCGATGCTGATGTTGCCATGCTTTGTGTCGCTTATATGACGCTAAAGAATATGCCACGCGACACGATTACCGTTGTGCTCGACCGTGTTATTGCAGAAACACCGGATAATGCAGCAGCAAGATTGCAACTCGTTGATTATGCCTGGCGAGATCAGGATATGCCGCGAGTGGTCAGCCTGTGTCAGGGGGCACGCCTCTACAATCCCGATGAAATGGCATTTTATTATTATCAGGGCGTGGCTTACTATCAACAAGACAAACTTGACGAGGCGCTCAATGCCTTCCAGAATGGCATCGGAGTAATCACACAGGACAGCGATCCTGATATTGTCAGCGATTTCTATGCTGTCATGGGGGATATCTACCATCAGAAGGGATTCGACAAAGAGGCTTATGCGGCTTATGACTCCTGTCTGCAATGGAAAGAAGATAATGTGGGATGTCTCAACAACTATGCCTATTATCTCTCAGAAACCGGCCAGCAGCTCGATAAAGCCGAGCAAATGTCGCTCAAAACCGTAAAGGCTGAACCTAAAAACGCGACGTTCCTCGATACATACGCATGGATTCTCTTTCGGCAGAAACGTTATACCGAAGCCAAAATCTATATTGACCAGACCCTGCAATGCGATTCCGACACATCGGCAGTATTGTTGGAACATGCCGGAGACATCTATTATCATGTAGGCAATAAGCAGCAGGCGGTCGAGTATTGGAAGCAAGCTTTGGAACGAACCCGACAAACAGTCGGATCAGAAGATAACCGTTTAAAAATCATAGCACGTAAAATTAAACTAAAGAAGTACGTAAAAGAATGAAAGCAACCAGCATGATGAAACTTGCAGGACTGGCAGTGGCATTTGCCCTCGCATCCTGCGGAACTCAGAAAAAAGCAGTCAAGGACAATGCCTCGAAGGCACCAGTGGCTACCGCCCAACAGCAGGAATTCCTGCAAAAGGTTACTGACAATGCGCAGTATGCCAAGTTTATCACATCTAAAGTGAAGTTCTCTGTAGAGGTGGGCAATCAGCATCTCACCCTCACCGGCAACCTCAAGATGAAGCGCGATGATGTGATCCGTTTGCAACTCACAGCCTTTGGATTTGTGGAGGCAGGCAGACTGGAATTCACCAAAGACTATGTCCTCATCATGGACCGTATCAACAAGCAGTATCTCAAAGCCAACTACAATCAGTTGGACTTCATGCGCAATAGCGGACTCAACTTCTATTCGCTGCAGGCTCTCTTCTGGAATGAACTCTTCCAGCCGGGCAATACTGCGATGACCGATGAGATGCTGAAGAATTTTACTACCGATCTCTATGGAGACGATGCCGTTATCAGTTTTGCAAAAGATAAGCTCAGCTATCGTTGGCTGGCTGATAAGGAGGGCGCACAGGTGAAGATGGCTAATATTGTCTATGAAGACAGAATCCGTGGCAACTACTCGTTGAACTGGGATTATAGCAACTTCAAGCAGACCAGCAAGCGTCTCTTCCCCTATACACACGCCATCACATTCCGCACTCCAGATAAGGAAGTGAAGTTTGGAATGACGCTCAACTATCTGTCGAATGATGATAACTGGGAAACCAGAACAGAGGTTTCTGCCAAATACCGTGAGGTGACGGTCGATCAAATCCTCCGCCGCTTTATGGCTCTCTAATATAGCGAATGAAGCGAATTATTATACTCACTCTTCTTGCCTTTGCCTTTGTGGTAGTGCCGGCACAGCAGAAACGTACCGCAAAGCCTAAGGCAAGAACTACAACCACAAGTGCCCAGCGCAAAAAAACTGCGTCGGGCAAAGCAACATCTACCCGGAAGCGAACAGGAAATGCTGCGGCAAAACGTAAGACAACGCGCCAACCGGAGTCGGTGCAGAGTCTGCAGAATCAAAGAAAGAATATTCAGCGACAGATCAAACTGCAGGAACAACGACTGCGTAGCAACGAGCGCGATGTGAAACAACGTTTGCAGAATCTGATGATCATCAATACCGAGATTGCTTCGAAGCGTCGCACCATCGACACCATACGTCGCGATCTCTCCAATATTGATGTGGAAATACAGACAATGAACCGGGAGCTCGATGCCTTGCAAAAGGATTTGGAACAGTGTAAACAACGCTATGTCAAGTCGATGCGCTATATGCACCGCAATCGATCTGTTCAGAGCCAGATGATGTTTATCTTTAGTGCCAGCAGTTTCTCGCAAATGTACCGACGCTTGCGATTCATGAGGGAATATGCCTCCTATCAGCGTTCGCAGGGTGAAGATGTGAAAGTGAAACAGGCTGAAGTTGCTGCCAAGCGCAGCGAACTGGCTGGTGCTCGCGATGCAAAACACAAACTGTTGACTCGTGGTGAGAGTGAGAAACGTTCGCTGGAAGGTAAGCAGGCCGAACAGCAGAATGTGGTATCTTCGTTGCAAAAACAGCAGAAGACCATCCAACGGGTCATTGACCAACAACGTAAGAAGGATGCTGCTATCAATGCGCAGATTGACAGACTGATTGCCCAAGAAGTGGCAAGACAAAAGGCAAGAGCCGCCGCAGAGGCCAAGCGCAAGGCTGCTGCCGAAGCTGCACGCGAGCGTGCAGCAGAACTGGCTCGCAAGAAGCGGGAGGCCGAAGAGGCTGCACGCGAAAACGCGCGACGCATTGCCGAGGCTAAAGCTCTTGAGGACAAGGCACGTGCAGAAGCCAAGGCGGCTCGCGATAAGAAAGCGCGTGATGCTGCCGATCGTGCAGCCCTCGAAGCATCACAGGCTCGTATTGCTGCCGAGCGTAAGGCTGCCGCAGATGCCAAACGACATAAACAGGAGGTGGCAGAAGCTAAGAAAAAATCGGATGAGGTGCTCTATACCATGAGCAGCGACGACCGGCGCATCAGTGGTAACTTTGAGAGCAACCGAGGCAGACTGCCCATGCCTATCACGGGTGGCTACCGCATCGTCAGCCATTTCGGTCAGTATAATGTAGAGGGACTGAAAAACGTTCGCCTCGACAATAAGGGTATTAATATACAAGGTCAGGCTGGCGCACAGGCACGAAGCATCTTCGATGGTGAAGTGAGTGGTGTCTTCAGCTTCGGAGGCACGGTCATCGTCATGGTGCGTCACGGCAGTTACATCTCTGTTTATTGCAATTTGTCATCGGTCAACGTACACCGTGGACAGAAAGTGACTGCTCGTCAACCCCTTGGACGTATTGGTCAAGACAATATTCTGCAATTCCAATTGCGTAAGGAAACGGCTAAGCTCAATCCT
This sequence comes from Prevotella sp. P5-126, assembly GCF_002251185.1. Classification (NCBI taxonomy): domain Bacteria; kingdom Pseudomonadati; phylum Bacteroidota; class Bacteroidia; order Bacteroidales; family Prevotellaceae; genus Prevotella; species Prevotella sp. P5-126. The sequence goes on along the minus strand of NZ_NPIZ01000080.1, from coordinate 34,223 downwards.
GAAGCATGGCTCGGAAGATAGTAGAGGTCTCACAATAGATGAACACAACATCCCCCAATTGGTCGTTTGGCTGATTGGGGGATGTTGTTTACCAAAGTGCATTAGAGGTAAGCTACTCTAAATTTTAGTTTTCTAAAAAATTCGACCACACGACCACAGATGTGGCGTAAACTGCTATGAGATAGTATTTTAGACTGTGGTCGATTGGTCAGAACCCTGTGTTTTCGACCACACTTCGACCACACGTGCTTTTCCCGATACTTATCGTGGATATTCACACGAAGTAAACAAAAATTATTTTCAGGCATTTTCAAACGGCTGACAAAGTTATTATCCAACGTTTGACAAAGGTGTTATCCAACGTTTGATAAAGGTGTTATCCAACGTTTGATAAAGGTGTTATCAAATGTTAGATAAGAGTGTTGTCAAACGTTAGACAAGAGCCTTTTCAACGTTGGAAATAAGTTGTTTCAAATATCGGAAGAGAGTGGTGTCAAATATAATACAATAGTGTTGTCCAACGTTTGACAAGGATGTTATCTGGCGTCAGAATATACAAATCATGTATTGTCGGCTATGCGGATGGACTGTTTTTATGGTGGCAACGGCAGAGGGTCTGGTGGTCGAATGGTGGTCGAAAACCGCCGAGTTAGCGTAATTGACCACCCACGTAAGCTGCATACACATAGCGTGTTATGCCATTGTGGTGGTCGAGTGGTCGAAATTTTGCGACGTCGCGTGTGCGTACGCGCGCGTATATTGTTAGGTGTGCGCGCGTGATTTATAAGAGGTTTGCCTGTCGGAAATACTAATCGAATAGGGTTGAAGCCGAAGTAAAACCCGATGGAATGGGAGTTTTTGTGTTTTCTCGGTTTGATTGCCGTAAATCACATTGACGCCTATTTCAAATGAATGGATTGCAACAGTTCCATGTAGGTGGCAATGGCATTGCCAATCTCGTCGATACCTATATATTCATCTGCACTATGACTGCGACTCGATTCGCCTGGTCCGAGTTTCAGCGAAGCAAAGGGCATAAGAGCCTGATCGCTCAGGGTTGGCGATCCAAAAGGTGTCATGCCCATGGCGATACAACGGCTCACTATGGGATGGTCGGTGGGAATCGACGAGGATGACAGCCGGTAAGAACGGGCTTTCAGTTCGCTCTTCATCTGCGACTGTAGGTATTGGCAGAGTTCTTCGTTGCGGTAATACTCGTTGGTGCGCACATCGATGGTGAATTTACATTCGTCTGGAATCACGTTGTGTTGAGTGCCAGCGCCGATAATCGTTACCGTGGCTTTGGTCGGACCAAGTAGTGGACTGACCTTTTCAAACTCATGGTTGCGCAGCCATTGTATATCGTCCAGAGCTTTGTAAATCGCATTTTCGCCTTCGTTGCGTGCAGCGTGTCCGCTCTTTCCGTGTGCCACGGCATCGATTACCATCAGTCCTTTCTCGGCAATAGCCGGTTGTAGGCCAGTCGGTTCGCCCACGATAGCCACATCAATAGGTGGCAGTTGTTCGCGAATCAGCGTAAATCCATTGGCGCCGCTGACTTCCTCTTCTGCACTGGCTACATAAACCAGATTGTAGGCAAGGTCTTCGTTGCAGAGTGCGCGATATACCATAAGCAGACTGACAAGTCCGCCGCCGCAGTCGTTAGCGCCCAGTCCGTAGAGGCGTCCGTCTTCGATGGTTGGTGTAAACGGATCGCGTGTCCATGTGCTGACGGGTTTCACCGTGTCGATATGTGCATTAAGCAGTAGGGTAGGTTTGCCTTCAGCGTGTTTCCCGATAAGCATCAGGTTGTTGCCCACACGTTTCGGAGCCAGTCCCCATAGCTTCATTTGCTGTTCCATCAGGTCGGCAACGGCTTTCTCGTCACGGCTCACCGATGGTGTTTTGATGATTTGTTGCAGCAGTCCCACTGCCTCTTCGGTCATTTGCTGTATATTGTTTGTCATCGTTCGTATGTTATTAACCTGTTTGCAAAATTACACCTTTTTATTAATATAACAGCGAGAGAAGTGACGAAATGTTTTGTTTCTATGAGAAAATGTGTGATTTTTTAATTGTCGGTTATTGTGTATTTCCAGTTTCTTGTTTAATTTTGCGAGCCAAAAGGACATTTCCTAACACAAACAATATTAATAAAAAATTAAATTTGAAGAGTTATGAAGAAAATGCTATCATTTATTCTTTTTTTTATTGTGTTTCTGGGCGATGCTTTACATGCACAATGTAAACCAGGAAATACAGATTCTTTGCTTCTTACACTTGATGTTGACCATGTGTTCTCTATACGCAACAAAGGTATGTCCATGCATGGCTATGACTTCAACTTTGGACTAAAACATAAGCGCGTAGAGCTGTTTGGCACGTATGAGAGAATGAGCCATCATTTGGGAAAGGATGGCGTGAAAACCTATATGAATACCAATACCTTGGGTGTTGGTGTGGGTTATGACATCCAACAGAATAAGAAACGAACAAGTTTTACTCCTGTGCGCTTTAGAATGGCATGGCCTGTGGGACATCCTGATTGGAATAATAACTATTACGACCTGTCTATACACCATATTCATGCAGCGAACAGTAAGGCTATTGGCCTGAACCTTGGTGTGGGCTTCCGCTATGTAAATTCACGTTCGGAACTTAGTCCAAACCATGGTTTTGTGTATTGGTCGGTCGGTATTGCACTATAATACAGTTAGAAAAATATAGTATATACGTTCGAAAAGTCTCAAACTTGAGAACGTTGATAGTCGGCATGTCGGATGGTTGTCATGTGGTGTGAGAGAAAAAGTTTTAGATCAAACCGCTACAGATAACCATCCGACCATGCTTTTTCCTCCTTCTGTCTTTTCCTTCTCTTGCTCGGAAATGCGAAATAAATTGTGTTTTTTCTTTGTATTTCACTCGCTTATTCGTACCTTTGCACATATTATATATAATAAATAAGGAAAAACGCTTATGCAAGTAAGAAGCCACATGTCGGTATTGGTGCATGACCTCGCTAAGAAATATGGCGAGCGCGAAGCACTCATCTATCAGGACTTTGGCGGCAAGGAATGGAAGTCGTTGTCGTGGAATAAGTTTTCTGCAACCGTTAAACAAGTCAGCAATGCGCTACTCAACATCGGAGTGAAAGAACAGGAAAACATAGGTATATTCTCGCAAAACTCTATTCAGTATCTCTTCTGCGACTTTGGTGCATGGGGAGTAAGGGCTGTCACCATACCCTTCTATGCTACCAGTAGCGAGCAGCAAATACAGTTCATGATCAACGATGCCAAGGTGCGTTTCCTCTTTGTGGGCGAACAAGAACAGTACGACCGGGCACGCCGAGTGGTATCACTCTGCCCCACACTGGAACGGATCATTGTCTATGATGCCATGGTGCATATCTCAGAACATGATACCAATGCCATCTATTTCGATGATTTTCTCAAACTTGGTGACAAACTGCCACGTCAGACAGAGGTGGAACAGCGTCAGCGCGAGGCTAACAACGACGATATTGCCAATATCCTCTATACCAGCGGAACCACCGGAGACTCTAAGGGCGTGATACTGACCCACGGACAATTCCATGCGGCAATAATTGCCAACGACGAGTGTGTTGATGTCAATGAACACGACCGTGTGATGAATTTCCTGCCCTATACCCATATCTTTGAGCGTGGATGGGCTATTCTCTGCCTCTCTGAAGGTGCTACACTGATAGTAAACACCCATCCTCAAGAAGTGCAGCAGTCGATGCGCGAGACGCATCCCACCTGTATGTCGAGTGTGCCCCGATTCTGGGAAAAGGTATATCAGGGTGTGATGGAGAAGATAGACCATGCCAGTAGCGTGCAACGCAAACTGTTCCATCATGCATTGGCAGTAGGAAGAAAACATAATATTGAGTATCTCAGCCTTGGCAAGAAACCACCGATAGCACTCCATCTCGAATACGAACTGCTCAACCGCACCGTATTCTCGCTCGTACGTAAAGAGTTGGGACTGGAAAATGCACATTTCTTCCCCACAGCAGGAGCTGCTGTTAGTGAGCATGTGGAAGAATTTGTCCATTCCATCGGACTTAATATGATAGTGGGATACGGACTCACCGAATCGCTTGCCACCGTCAGTTGCGACCATCTCAACAAACCATATACCGTGGGAAGTGTAGGGCGCCCCATCAACGGCATCGATATCCGCATCAGCGATGAAGGCGAGATTCTGCTCAAAGGCCCCACCATCACCAAGGGATACTACAACCGTGAAGACCTCACCCGCCAGGCATTCACAGAAGATGGTTACTTCCGTACTGGTGATGCAGGATACCTGAAAAATGGTGAACTCTTCCTCAAAGAGCGCATCAAAGACCTCTTCAAGACTTCTAACGGTAAGTATATCGCACCACAGATGATAGAGTCGAAAATCTTGGTAGATAAGTATATCGACCAGATTGCTGTCATTGCCGACCAACGCAAATTCGTCTCGGCACTCATCATCCCCGTATATGGCATGCTTGAAGAGTATGCACGTGCGCATAATATCGCCTTTGAAAATCGTGAACAGCTTTGCGCTAATCCGCAAATCTATGCCATGATGAAGGAAAGAATTGATACCCTTCAGCAGCAGCTGGCACACTATGAGCAGGTGAAGCGATTCACACTCTTGCCCCACCAATTCTCAATGGAAAAGGGCGAGTTGACTAATACGCTGAAAATACGACGTCGGGTGCTCAACGAAAACTATAAGGCAGAAATCGACAAGATGTACGAAGACTAATGTCTTTCATATAATTATTATCGCCAACAGACACGATGATTACACAAGACCAACTGAAAGATGTCCTCGATAGGACTGACAAACTGCGTCATTATCTGAAGATCGACGAGAAAAAAATAGAATTTGAAGAAGAAGACCTGCGCACACAAGCACCTGATTTCTGGGAGGATCAGAAGCGGGCTGAGGCACAGATGAAGAAAGTGAAAGCCATCAAGAAATGGATTGATGGCTATAATGACGTGCGAGCTGCAGCAGACGAACTCCAACTGGCATTCGATTTCTACAAGGAAGAGATGGTTACAGAAGAGGAAGTAGATGCAGACTATCAGCGCGCCATATCGCTCATTGAGGACTTGGAACTGAAGAACATGCTCCGTCAAAAGGAGGATCCTATGGAGTGTGTACTCAAAATCAACTCAGGAGCTGGAGGTACGGAAAGTCAGGATTGGGCGTCGATGCTCATGCGAATGTATCAACGATGGGCTGAAGCTCATGGGTATAAAGTGAGCATTTCCAACCTTCAAGAAGGTGATGAAGCTGGCATCAAGAGTGTCACGATGCAGATTGAAGGTGGAGAATATGCCTATGGATACCTCAAAAGTGAAAACGGTGTGCACCGACTGGTGAGAGTATCCCCGTTTAATGCACAGGGTAAGCGAATGACTTCCTTTGCTTCTGTTTTCGTCACACCATTGGTTGACGATACCATTGAGGTGTATGTGGATCCTGCAAAACTCTCGTGGGATACCTTCCGTTCGAGCGGTGCAGGTGGACAGAACGTCAATAAGGTGGAGTCGGGTGTGCGCCTTCGCTATTGGTACACTGATCCTGATACAGGGGAGGAAGAGGAAATCCTCATTGAAAACACCGAAACGCGCGACCAACCCAAGAATAAGGAGCGCGCCATGGCTTTGCTTCGTTCACAACTTTACGACCGCGCCATGAAGAAACGTCTTGAAGCGCAAGCTAAGATAGAGGCGGGTAAGAAGAAAATAGAGTGGGGAAGTCAGATTCGCAGTTATGTCTTTGACGACAGACGAGTGAAAGACCATCGTACCAACTATCAGACATCTGATGTGGATGGCGTGATGAATGGAAAAATAGACGGTTTCATCAAGGCTTATCTCATGGAATTCCCTACCACCGATGAGGAATAAACGTATATTCGAACATAGAAATATATAACACTAAAAACTGAATATTATGAGTAAACAACATCAGGCCAAGCGTGAAGCATGGGCCAAGAAACAAGAGAAAAAGGGTTCTAAACTGATATGGTGGATTATCGGTGGCTTTATTGCACTCGGCTTGCTTTATATGGCTTGGGCATTAACCGTCCTTTAAATGATGGCTACAGAAATCGAACGCAAGTTTCTTGTCAGGGATGATTCCTACAAGAAACTTGCTTTTGCACATAGTCATATCCAACAGGGTTATATCTGCAGTGAGCGCGGAAGAACTGTTCGCGTCCGCATACGTGACGAACGTGCCTATCTCACCATCAAGGGACCGAGCCTCGATGGTGGATTATCGCGCTATGAATTTGAAAAGGAGATAACCCTTGAAGAGGGACATCAGTTGATGCTACTCTGTGAACCGGGACTTGTCGATAAGACTCGTTGGCTTGTGCGTCATGGCGGACATGTGTTTGAAGTTGATGAATTTTATGGCGACAATACAGGTCTTGTTATGGCTGAAGTAGAATTGTCATCGGTTGATGAAAGTGCAGAATTGCCCGATTTCATCGGAGTTGAAGTCACTGGAGATCGCCGTTATTACAATAGCCAACTTCGCCAACATCCCTATTGTAAGTGGGGTGATAAGTCATAGGTCGAAGACATGTTCTTGTTGCTGGTGGAAAAATAGTCGTTTAGCTACGATATATCCACTTTCAGTTAGTGTTGTTGGTGTTAGCGAAAAAACAACCGTTTGGCCAACATGCCTACTGCTGTGGCAAGTGTGATGCCAATGGAATTGGCTAATAAATCAAGCCAATCGCCACTCCGATGCCCATTGGTACAGTATTCCTGCAATAATTCTATCATACCACTCATCATGATGGGTAACAACCATACCCACCAAAATAGTTTGCGGTAGTTGAGGTGTGTATGACTTCTGAGATATTCCAACCATACTAATGTCCATGTTCCACCATACATAATCATGTGTACCCACTTGTCAATCAAGGGTACATCTTCCAACTCTGTTTTTGGAGGAGTGAAGAATGATAAATACCAGATAACGGCTATGCATATTAGCGATAATGGGTACTTTCTTATGATTTGTGCTGTTTTATTCATACAATTATAACAATTTGAGCGCAAATGTAGGAAATTTTTTATAATTTTGCAAGCAAAAACTGATTTATATGACAGAAAGAACTGGATTTGGAAGCAAACTCGGAGTGATTCTTGCCACGGCAGGTTCAGCAGTAGGACTGGGTAATGTATGGCGTTTCCCATACATGGCTGGTGAAAATGGTGGTGCTGTATTCATCATCATCTATCTCGCCTGTGTTCTGTTGTTGGGAATACCCTGTATGATTAGCGAGTTTATTGTGGGCCGCCATGGGCAGTCTAATACTGCGCGTGCGTACTCCAAACTGTCGGGTGGTAGCCCTTGGAAACTTGTAGGCTATATGGGTGTGCTTACTGGATTCCTCATTACAGGATATTATGCCGTTGTCACCGGATGGTGCCTGCAATACATCTGGGCATCGTTCATCGGTCAGTTGCAAGGCACACCAGACTATTTCAAAACCTATTTTGCCGAGCTTTCCTCTGATCCTGTTCGCCCTGTTTTATGGACCTTCGTCATGCTTGGTATCGCTTATTTGATTATTGAACATGGTGTGCGCGATGGTATTGAGAAAGCATCGAAGATGATGATGCCCACACTGTTTATCCTTCTGCTCATCATTGTTGTGGCTTCGTGTATGTTGCCTAATGCGGGTAAAGGCATAGAATTTCTGTTTAAACCTGATATGTCGAAGATGACTGGCGATGTTTTCCTTAGTGCATTGGGACAGAGCTTCTATTCGCTGAGTATCGCGATGGGCTGTTTGTGTACCTATGCCAGTTACTTCTCCAGATACACCAATATCACTACGTCAGCAACGCAGATTGCTATCATCGACAGCGTTGTTGCTATTCTTGCAGGACTGATGATATTTCCTGCGGCCTTCTCTGTTGGTGTCAATCCAGATAGTGGTCCTTCACTCATATTCATCACATTGCCCAACGTCTTCTCGCAAGCATTTGGTGCCATTCCCATAGTGGGTTATTTTGTGTCGTTGTTATTCTTTGTGTTGCTGAGTCTGGCAGGACTGACATCGCTCATGTCGCTTCATGAAGTAAGTACAGCTTTCTTCCAAGAAGAGTTTACCCTATCGCGCAAGAAAGCTGCCCTTATAGTGACCATATCAACAGCTATCATCGGTGCGTTCTGCTCGTTGTCGCTGGGAGCGACCGATACTCTTGTCTTCGGTGGAAAGGCACTTTTTGATTGGTTTGACTTCATTACAGGACAAATATTCCTACCTGTTGTGGGATTCTTGACTTGTGTCTTTATCGGATGGTTTGTACCTCATAAGGTAGTGCGTGAGGAGTTTACCAACTGGGGAACGCTTCGTAGCGAGTGGTACGCCCGTTTGTTTCATATCTACCTCTTCTTGGTGAAATACATCTGTCCGATGGCGATTCTATTCATATTCCTTCATCAGTTTGGACTGTTGGAATAGAATTTTGTCCATTTCATCGGAGTATTGTTGGGGCATAAGGACTATGTTCGTCTGCCATCTACATATTTATATATAAACACAAACCATTATGATAGAACGTGGAAACTTTGGTAGTAAGATTGGCGTGATACTTGCAACGGCAGGATCTGCAGTAGGCCTTGGTAACGTATGGCGCTTCCCCTATATGGCAGGCGAGAATGGTGGCGCTGCTTTCATAGTGATATATTTGGTATGTATTCTAATGCTTGGATTGCCCGGCATGTTGAGTGAGTTTATCATCGGTCGCCATGCGCAAGCCAATGCAGCGCGTGCCTACGATAAACTGTCGAAAGGTCGGCCCTGGAAGTTTGTCGGCTATCTTGGTATTCTCACTTCTAATATCATCCTCGGTTTCTATTCGGTAGTGGCAGGCTGGTGTCTGCAATACCTGTATGTAGCACTGACTGGCATGGCGAGTGGCAATGTTGATGCCGTTCGAGAGTATTTCACCGATTTTTCCGGTGATGCGATGAAACCGGCTATTTTAGGCGTTTTGTTCATCTTAATCACCCAGTTTGTGGTGGCTCGTGGTGTGCGTGGTGGTATAGAGCGCGCTTCAAAACTGCTTATGCCTGTGCTTTTCGTGTTGTTGATTATCATCGTAGTGGCATCGTGCATGTTGCCTGGAGCCTTAGAAGGCATCCGTTTCCTGTTCTATCCCGACTTTAGTAAGTTGTCGAGCGACGTATTGCTCGAAACATTGGGCCAATCGTTCTTCTCCTTGTCGTTGGGTACTGCATGTCTATGTACCTATGCCAGTTATTTCTCCAAAGATACAAACCTCTTGAAATCTGCATTCCAGATTGTGACCATCGATACGATGATAGCTGTTTTGGCTGGTTTGATGATATTTCCTGCAGCGTTTTCTGTAGGTGTCAATCCCGATAGTGGACCTTCACTCATATTTATCACCTTGCCTAATGTATTCTCGCAAGCCTTTGCGTCGATGCCCGTGGTGGGTTATGTGATTAGTGTGATGTTCTATGCACTATTGGTCTTTGCAGCGATGACATCAACCATTTCGATGCACGAGATTGGTACTGCTTTCTTTACAGAAGAGTTTACTTTACGACGCCGTTACTCTGCTTGGGTGGTGACAGTTGCTGCAGGAGCTATCTGTGTGTTGTGCTCATTGTCAGTAGGAGGGCGTTCGTGGTTGCAAATCACTGGTGTAGCGCTGATGGATTTTTGTGATAAAATCACTGCCAACATTATGATGCCAATCGGAGCGATGCTCACTTGTCTATTCGTCGGATGGTATATTCCCAAGCGTACGGTCTATGCTGAGTTTACTAATCGTGGCATAACCAATCAGCGTTGGTTTATGATTTATCTCTTTGCCGTCCGCTATATTTGTCCCATCTGCATCCTCATCATCTTCCTCCATCAAATGGGAGTGGTTTGATGAAAGAGGTCATGCAGGTGAGCATATCCACGTGATGAAAAACACAAAGGCGGCAAGTGAAACGTTTCACTTGCCGCCTTTTGGTCGGGATGAGGCGACTCGAACGCCCGACCCCTACGTCCCGAACGTAGTGCGCTACCAACTGCGCTACATCCCGATTTTGTGGTGCAAAGGTACTAATTATTTATGAATAACGTAGAGAAAAACATTGTTTTTTTGCCTTTACACCCAAAATGCCACTTATTTGCTATAGCAATTCGGGCAGTTGGAATAGTTTGATGCCATTAGATCCTTTGATAAGGATATACATGTCTTGCGGCTGTTGGGCAGCAATGGCTGCTTTTACTTCTTCTATATCGTGGAATTTCTTGAAGCTGCATTCTGTCTTTGCGAACTCTTCGCCAACGAGCCATACCTGTTGGAAACCAGCTTGTTTGAGTTGTTCCACCACCTTTTGGTGTTCTTCTGCAGAGGCATCACCCAATTCACGCATATCGCCGAGGATTGCCATTTTTGCAGGCACATCCATGAGTTTGAAGTTGTCGATAGCAGCCTGCATGCTCGATGGATTGGCGTTATATGCATCGACCACGAGATGATTATGGTCGGTGACGGTCATCTGCGAACGATTGTTGGTAGGGGTGTAGTTGGCAATTGCTTTGTTGATAAGTTCGAATGGTACGTTGTTGACATAGCCCACGGTTATTGCAGCTAGAATATTGTCGAGGTTGTAAGCACCGATGAGGTTGGTCTGCACCTCCATCCATTCGCTGGCATAGCCTGCATCGCTGTCTTGCTCTCGCCAGCGGAACTTGAGAAATGGGGCGCATGATAATACTTCGCCATGTATCAGAATATCGGGGTTGCTACTCTGACCATAGTAATAGATGTCTGCGAGACCTTCGGTCATAGCCATCAAGTGTTCATTGTCTCGATTGACAAACACAGGGCATTCGTGTTGTCGGAGATAATCGTAGAGCTCGCCTTTGGTATGGCATACACCTTCGAAAGATCCAAAACCCTGTAGGTGGGCACGCCCCACGTTGGTAATCAGTCCACATGTAGGTTCAGCCGTTTCTACCAGTGTTTTAATGTCTCCCGGATGGCTTGCTCCCATTTCCACTACTGCGATATCGTAGTCTTCGTTTAGTCTGAAGAGAGTTTTCGGAACGCCTATGTCGTTGTTGAAATTACCCTCTGTTGCCATTACGTTATAACATTCAGCGAGTACTGCCTTCGTGAGTTCCTTGGTAGTAGTCTTTCCGTTTGTACCCGTAATGCCTATGATGGGCAGATCGAAATGGCATCTGTGTTCGCGTGCCAAGTCTTTGAAAGTTTGTAATGTGTCATTCACTAAGATGTAGCGGCAGTCGTCTTTTTGAGTTTCAGGATTGGTGAGTTCGCTGACAATGGCATAGGCACACCCCTTCTCCAAAGCGGCCTGTGCGAATCGGTTACCATCAAACGAAGCCCCTTTAAGAGCCAAGAAGATGCTGTCTTTCGGGCATTCGCGCGAGTCGGTAGTGATGCACGGATGGGCGAGATAGAGTTTGTAGAGTTCCTTGATATCCATATATTTGTTGTTGTTTTGGTGATGCAAAGGTACGATTATGTGAGTGAACTGCAAAAGAATTGCCGTTTTTTCTTTGTATTTTCCTTATTTAACCGTAACTCTAGCGCTACACACCGAAGTTACTGTCGTTCGAGAATAAAAAAGAAAATTGATATTTCTTTTTGTATTCTGCTCACTTAATCGTACCTTTGCGAAATAATATAATATACGTGTAAAATAAGATGGAATATACTCTGAATTGTAATGGGAAGCTGATAACCTTGTCCTCACCACAGGTCATGGGAATTCTTAATGTCACTCCTGACTCCTTCTATTCGGGAAGCAGAAAGCAAACCGAACGCGAAATAGCAGAACGTACACAACAAATATTGGCAGAGGGAGGTACTATGATCGATGTGGGCGGATGCTCAACAAGGCCCGGTAGTGCTCCTGTGGATGAAGAAGAAGAATCACGCAGACTGCGCTTTGCCCTTGAAATAGTACGTCGTGAAGCACCCGATACCATTGTAAGCATAGATACATTCCGTCCCGATGTGGCACGAATGACCGTTGAGGAGTTTGGTGCCGATATCATCAATGATGTGTCGGAAGGTGCTGATCCTGAGATGTTCCGCATGGTGGCGCGTCTTAAAGTGCCCTATATCCTCATGTCTATAGCTCCCACTATCCGCGATATGATGCTACGCTTTGCCCGTGAGATACAGCAGTTGCGCGACTGTGGACAGAAGGATATCATCCTTGATCCTGGTTTTGGATTCGGTAAAGACCTGCAACAAAACTATGACGTGATGCACCAATTGGATCAGCTCGATGCCCTTTCACTGCCTGTGCTTGTGGGAATCTCACGCAAACGCATGGTGTGGCAATTGTTGGAAAGCGATCCGCTACAGGCCCTCAACGGCACTACGGTGCTCAACACCATTTCATTGATGAAAGGCGCATCCATACTTCGCGTGCATGATGTGAAAGAAGCAGTGGAGTGTGTGCGTATTGTTGGACAGATGAACCCTAAACAATAAATTACCTGCCTATGTTTTTTGAGTTTGGAATAAAAGACGCCATTGACATTACTCTCGTGGCTTTGATACTCTACTACTTCTATCGGTTGATGAAGGAGTCGCGATCATTGCCTGTGTTTATGGGTATCTTGGTGTTTATTGTACTATGGCTTGTCGTCTCACAGGTGCTTGAAATGAAACTTCTGGGTAGTATCATGGACAAGTTGGTGAGTGTCGGTGTCATCGGACTTATCGTGCTTTTCCAAGACGATATCCGTCGTTTCTTCTACAATCTGGGTGCCCATCAACGCGTGAAAGGCATCCGTCGTTTCTTTACAGGCGAGGATGGACGCAAGAAGGAAGAAGATCTGAAACCCATTATCATACCTATTGTGATGGCAGCACTCAACATGAGCAAGAAAAAGGTTGGTGCTTTGATCGTGATGCAACGGTCTATGCCACTTGATGATGTGGCAAATACGGGTGAAATGATTGATGCAAATATCAGTCAACAGCTTATTGAGAATATCTTTTTCAAAAACTCTCCACTCCACGACGGAGCTCTTATCGTGGAAGGAAAACGTTTGAAAGCGGCCGGTTGCATACTTCCTGTCAGTCACGAACAGAATATTCCCAAATCGCTCGGACTGCGCCATCGTGCAGCTTTGGGCATGTCGCAAGACAGCGATTGCATAGCCATTGTGGTCAGCGAAGAGACCGGTGGCATCACTGTTGCTATTGATGGACAATTGCAACTTCGGCTCACTGCAGAGAAACTTGAAAGCATATTAACTGAGGAAATGATGCAATTAATCTAAAATATTCTGAATTCTACGGACTTATTCAGAATATTTTTAGTACTTTTGCAAACTAGATATAGCAAAATCAAACTTTTAATAAACAAACTATGGATTTATTAAGTCAAATCGTTGCGCGTGCAAAAAGTAACAAACAGCGCATCGTGCTCCCTGAAGCAACAGAGGAGCGCACCCTTAGAGCTGCCGATCGTGTATTGGCAGAAGACATGGCCGACATCGTTCTCATTGGTAATCCCAACGAAATCAAGCAGCTCGCTGCACAATGGGGACTGAACAGTGTAGATAAGGCCACTATCATCGACCCGGAAAACAATCCCAAGAGCGAAGAGTATGCTACTTTGCTGGCAGAACTTCGTAAAAAGAAAGGAATGACCATCGAACAGGCTCGCGAACTCGTGAAGAATCCGCTTTACCTCGGATGCATGATCATCAAGACCGAAGGAGCCGATGGTCAGATATCAGGAGCCCTCTCTACTACTGGCGACACCCTGCGCCCCGCACTCCAAATCATCAAGTGTGCCCCTGGCGTTTCATGTGTTAGCGGTGGCCTGCTCCTCATCAGCAAGCAGAAAGAGTATGGTGAAGACGGTGTTCTCGTAGTTGGTGACGTAGCTGTAACTCCCATGCCCAATGCCAACGAACTCGCCCAGATTGCCGTATGTACTGCCCAGACTGCTCGTTCTGTAGCAGGCTTTACTGATCCTCGCGTTGCCATGCTGAGCTTCTCTACCAAGGGCTCTGCTAAGCATGAAGTAGTGGATAAGGTTGTTGAGGCTACCAAACTGGCCCACGAACTGGATCCCGAACTCAAGCTTGATGGCGAACTTCAGGCTGATGCTGCACTTGTGCCCAGCGTAGCTGCAAAGAAAGCACCAGGTTCAGACATCGCAGGTAAGGCAAATGTTCTGGTATTCCCTAACCTCGAAGTTGGTAATATCGGCTACAAACTTGTGCAGCGACTTGGCGATGCCATTGCCATTGGTCCTATCCTCCAGGGTATTGCACGTCCGGTCAACGACCTCTCTCGTGGCTGTTCGGTAGATGATATCTACTACATGGTGGCAATCACAGCTTGCCAGGCCATGGATGCTAAGGCAAACAAATAACTAGCAAACAACTATAAAAGATGAAGATTCTGGTATTAAATTGCGGTTCGTCCTCTATCAAGTACGCACTGTACAACATGGACGACAAGAGCGTGATGACCTCTGGAGGTGCAGAGCGCGTAGGCTTGGACGGTGCCTTTGTCAAGGTGAAACTGGCCAATGGTGAGAAAAAGCAAATCATGCACGACATCCCCGAGCATACTGAAGGTGTGAAATTCATCTTCTCTTTGCTTACTGATCCTGAGGTTGGCGTTATTAAAGACTTGAAGGAAATCGATGCTGTAGGCCACCGTATGGTGCATGGCGGTGAGAAATTCAACAAGTCTGTACTGCTCACCGACGAGGTGTTGAAGGTTTTTGAAGAATGCTCTGACCTTGCTCCGCTCCACAATCCTGCCAACCTCAAGGGTGTCAATGCCGTTAAAGAGCTTATGCCCGGACTGCCTCAGGTAGGTGTGTTCGACACTGCATTCCATCAAACGATGCCTGCCAAGGCCTATATGTATGCCATCCCTTACGAACTCTATGAGAAGTATGGCGTGCGTCGTTATGGTTTCCACGGCACCAGCCACCGCTATGTTTCTGCTCGTGCCTGCGAATTTTTAGGCATCAAGGCAGAAGGTACCAAGATGATTACTTGCCACATTGGTAATGGAGGTAGCGTAGCAGCCGTTGTTGATGGCAAGTGTATCGACACTTCCATGGGTCTTACACCACTCGAAGGACTCGTGATGGGAACCCGTTCAGGCGATATCGATGGTGGTGCAGTGACTTTCCTTGAGAAGAAACTCGGCCTCGATGCTGATGGCATGAGCAACCTGCTCAACAAAAAGAGCGGTGTAGCTGGTATCACAGGAGGTTCATCAGACATGAGAGATGTAGAGAATGCAGCCAAAGCCGGTGAGCCTCGTGCCCAGTTGGCACAGGCCATGTACTTCTACCGCATTAAGAAATACATTGGTGCCTATGCTGCCGCTATGGGCGGAGTGGATGTCATTGTATTCACAGCTGGCGTCGGGGAAAATCAGGTCAGCATGCGTTCAGAGGTATGCAAGGGTCTTGAATTCCTCGGTGTGAAGTTTGATGAGGCCAAAAATGCCGTACGTGGCGAAGAGGCTGTTATCTCTGCCGACGATTCGAAGGTGAAGGTTGTGGTCATTCCTACCGATGAGGAACTCATGATTGCTACCGATACGATGAATCTGCTCTAAGCGTTATTATCGCAGCAATACATTTTTTTTGATGGTGGAAGACCGCTTGGTGGCCCGCAAGGGATGCCTGACAGGAGGTCTTTCACCATTATTATTACTCCAGAGACCATAGATGTTATACTCCATTCCAACTGAAATGGTATAGTGGTCGATGGGGTGGAAAACTGGTTGTTGAAGTCGTTTTGACCTCATAATCCATGTGGATTCAATAGAAACAGAGGTGTTACACCAATTATAATATATAGAAAGGAATCAAGATGAAAGTAGTGACATTCGGCGAAGTATTACTTCGCTTCTCCAAAAGAGACGATTACCGCCTGACACAAGGCGCACAGATGGAAGCTCATTTTGGCGGCAGTGAGGCCAATGCGGCAGTTTCGCTTGCCATGTTGGGTAATGAGGTGCGCTATGTGAGCCGCCTGCCGGAAACGGCAATGGGCAAGGCTTGCGAACAGCGTTTGCGCGAGATGGGACTCAATACGCGCTTCATCAACTGGGGTGGACCACGTATCGGAACCTATTTCTTCGAGCAGGCACCATCGCTTCGCCCATCACGTGTGGTCTATGATCGTAAGGATTCCGCATTCTATAATCTACATCCCGGTATGATACCATGGCGCGATGTGTTTCGTGGCGCTGATGTGTTTCATTGTTCCGGTATCACCTGTGCCCTTTCGCAGAGTGCTACCGATGCAACTTTTGAGGCAGTGCGCACTGCCGACGAGATGGGACTTGTCATTGCCTGCGACATCAACAACCGCAAAAACCTGTGGAACTATGGCGCTAAGGCAGCCGATGTGTTGCCCCAACTGATGCACTATAGCGACATTGTCTTTGGCGATGCTGGCGAATGGGAATTGGTGTCAGGACTGCCACGCATACCCTTTGAAGCAACTTCGTCCGATTATCACATTGATGTGGAGGCCTATACTGCGATGTTTCGCAAGATAGCAGACCGTTTTCCGCGCTGTAGGAAGTTTATCATGGGATTGCGCAATGAGGTCTCATCCAACCACCATTTGCTCAGTGGCGTACTTTTCGATGGCGAAAAACTCTATACCACTCGCGTCTATGACATTAATCCAGTGATCGATCCCATGGGTGTTGGTGATGCTTATCTGGCAGCCTATCTCCATGCACACCTGGTGCGCCGCGACGATGACCAGCGTTGTCTTGACTTCTCGCTGGCTGCCAGTACACTGAAAAGTACGATATCGGGCGACTTCAACCTTTCTACTGAAGAGGAGATTGAAGCCTTGATGAACAGTTGATAGCCATTTTCTTCATCCGACAGCCCGTTAGATCGGCTGGCTACAGGATAGGATGAAATGAGTCGTACAGCAGTTTTCTAACGATTAGAAAACTGCTTGTCGGACATCGTGATATGCTGTTAGGGTTGGCTTTCCCCCTCCACATACTCCTCTAAGAACATGTGTTCGCCATCATATACGGCATAGGTGAACTGGCTAATCCAGTCGCCTAATATCATCAGGCGCGTGTGGCGTTCCAGTTTTATATCGAGTTCTATGTGTCGATGCCCGAAGATGAAATAGTCTATGTTGGGATGATCCACCATATAAGCGCGTGCAAAGCGTACCAAGTGTTCACGCTCTTCACCCATAAAGGAAGGTTGGTCGGTCTTTTTGTGCTTGATATAACTGTGTTTTGCCCATGTCAATCCGAATGCCATACCCCATCGTGGGTGGATGGAAGAAAACATCTTTTGACACACCGTATTATGGAAAATGGCACGAAGCAATTTGAATGAGGCATCATTGTCGCCCAGTCCGTCGCCATGAGCAAGGAAAAATTCGTGACCATAGATTTCTGTTGTCTCCTCTTTCTTATGCAGTATCACCCCACATTCCTGTTGCAGATAGTTGTAAGCCCATATATCGTGATTGCCGGTGAAATAGTGGATTTCCACTCCCATATCGCTCAGTTCCGAGAGTTTGCCTAAGAACCGGGTATAGCCACGTGGCACTACGTAGCGGTATTCATACCAGAAATCAAACATATCGCCCAGCAGATAGATGGCTGCCGCCTTCTCTTTGATAGAATCGAGAAAGCGTACCAGACGTCGTTCCTGCGTGCGTTGATGCGGAACTGCCAACGATCCGAGGTGGGCATCGGATAGGAAATATACATTCTTCATGGGCTTTACACCTTATTATATATTATAGTATCTGTCGATAATCAATATGGAGCTTGTCGCTATTGGTTGCAGTCTCCATGTCTGTGTTTATAGAGCATCAGTCGAAACCGAGTTCGACACGAGCCTCTTCGCTCATCATCGACTGATCCCAAGCGGGTTCAAACACGAGGTTGACGTTGGCTGTTTTCACACCATCCACACCTTCCAGTTTGGTGCGTACATCTTCCAGTATAAAGTCAGCAGCCGGACAGTTTGGTGCAGTGAATGTCATGTCGAGTTCCACAGCTCCGTCATCTTTCACATCAATCTTATAGATCATGCCCAGATTGTAGATATCTACGGGTATTTCCGGGTCATATACAGTTTTGAGCACATCCACGATGCGTTCTTCTATTTGTGTCTTTTCTTCTTGTGTCATAGTCTTATTTGTTTTCTTCTTGCAAAGATATATCTTTTTTCCCAAACCACCAAAAATAGGGTGCATGGATGAAAAAGGAACGGGTACACAAGTGGTGTGTCATAGAAAAATCGTATCTTTGCAGTGATGAACAGGAAGGAACATAAGCTATATTAACTATGTCACATATTGCTAACCTATGAAGAAGCGAAATTTGGTATCCTATATAGCTATTCTCATGGCAATAGGATTTATCATTGCGGTAGTTGGAATTATCATCGATGGGCAGGTGATGCAGAAGTCCTATGAAACAACGGCAGCCCAATCGTATAATTATCGTATGGCTATTCTTTAGTTTTCATATTGGCCATTCTGACTTATGTCATTGGATTCTTGTCGTTGGCGGTAGTGCCTATGCTTATGGATAAGATGAGGACAGAACAACAGCTGGAGGTTGAATGGAAACGTCCTCGATGCCTGTTCTTCTTGTCTTATAGTCTCTTGGTGTTGTCTTTACTGTTTCCAGTGATATTGTCTTATTGTGATAACTGGGGAGTTGTTCCCTTGATATTATTGTTTGTATTGGGCATTCTCGGACTACTTTTGGGAAGAATGGCTATTCGTGGCATGTTGAATATGTTTGTCTCTTATACTGAAACGACATTGTGATATCAAAATGATTCAGCCGCATTTGATTTTTCAAATGCGGCTGAATCGTTGTGTATGAGAACGGGAAAATCCGTTGAAATCAGGCCTTTTTATTTATTTGGCGTATTCCAAACCTTAGTTTTGGTGCAGGTGGTGGGAGCGGTAAGGCGTGCAACGCGCAGCAGGAAATCACCCTCTTCGAGTGTCCAGCGACCGTCGGCACCCACGAAGGCAAGGTCTTTTGCCGGCAGAGTGAAAGTCACAGTTTTTGTTTCACCTGGTTCGAGACTAATCTTGGTGAAGCAACGCAGACGCTTGTTGTCGGGCACTATCGATGCTATGAGGTCGCTCGAATAGAGCAATACCGACTCCTTGCCAGCACGGCTACCCGTGTTTTTCACATCCACCGTAACGGTCAGCGTATCGTCGGCAGTGAAGTTTGCCTTATCCACCTTTAGATTGGCATACTCAAAAGTAGTATAGCTCAGACCGTAACCGAAGGGCCATTGCAGCGAAACCTTCGCATCGTAGTTGTATGCACCAGTCATGGTGCCCACTTCTTCGCTGACTTTATAGTCGTAGTTAGCCAGTGAATTGATTTCTTTCGGATAGGTGTAGGGCAGTTTCGCAGAAAAGTTAGCGTCGCCAGCCAACAGGTTTGCCAGTGCATCGCCACCGTAGTTGCCTGGCAACATGATGTGGACAATGGCTTTAGCCAGTGGTTCAATGTCGGCGATGAGCCGTGGACGACCTTCGTTGAGCACGAGAACTATGGGCTTGCCAGTCTTTGCCAGAGCCTTCACCAGATTGCGTTGGTTCTCTGACATCCAAAGGTCAGTGAGGTTTCCCGGTGTCTCGCAGTAGCTGTTTTCACCCACACAGGCAATGATGACATCCGCCTGAGCAGCCGCAGCAACAGCTTTTTCGATCTGTGGTTCATTTTCTTCCCAGTACTGTCCCTTTTCGTTGTAGGTCACACCTTGGTCGAGAATCACGTTTTCCTGACCGTATTTGTTGCAGAGTGCTTCATAGATTGTGTTGTATTTCTCTGCTAAGTCTTCAGCTTTGCTACCCTGCCAAGTGTAGCTCCAACCGCCGTTGAGGCAGCGCATCTGGTTGGCATTAGGTCCAGTGAGCAGTATCTTTTTTCCTTTTGCCAATGGAAGAATGCCTTCATTCTTTAGCAGAATCTCAGTTTCCTCGGCGCTACGGAGAGCCATATCAGCATGTTCTTGCGATCCAAACTTCTCATAGCCCTTGCCTCCGGTGTTTGGTTCGTCAAACAGTCCGATGCGGTATTTCAGTCTGAGGATGCGACGCACGGCATCGTCGATACGCTCTTGGCTCACCTTGCCCTCGTTGACGAGTTGTTTCAGCAGTATGCAAAACTCCACGCTGTATGGGTCCATCGACATATCGATACCGGCATTGATAGCAATGCGGATCGCATCTTTCTTGTCTTTTGCCACTCTTTCGCGGGTAAAGAGATTGTTGATGTCAGCCCAGTCGGTGACAATCATTCCGTCCCAGTTCAAATCTTTCTTAAGCCATTGAGTAAGGTATTCGTAGCTGGCGTGCACGGGTACACCGTTGATGCTTGACGAATTGACCATGATGGTGAGTGCGCCAGCCTGCACGGCAGCCTTGAAAGGCTCGAAATACTTTTCTCTCAACACGTTTGGAGCGATATACGCCGGTGTGCGGTCTTTGCCGGTGAAGGGAGCGCCGTAACCCATATAGTGTTTCAAACTGGTAGCTACGTTATAGCGTGAGAGGTGGTTGTGGTCATTGCCCTGATAGCCCATGATTTCAGCTTCAGCCATGCGTGCATTGACAATGGGGTCTTCGCCGAAGCTCTCCCAGATGCGCGACCAGCGTGGATCTCTGCCGAGGTCGGTCACAGGGTTATATACCCAAGGACAGTTGGCAGCGCGGCTTTCGTATGCAGTAACCTGTGCTCCGGTGCGTGCCAACTCAGTATTGAATGAAGCAGCGATATTGATAGGTTGCGGAAAGAGCGTTCCGCCTTGAGTATAGGTCACTCCGTGGTTGTGGTCCAGACCGAACACATCGGGGATGCCGATATGTTTCATCGATTTTTTCTGTATCAGCCGAATCCACTCCTGCCATTGTTCTACGGTAGCAGCGCGTGTTCCCGGTGCATTGAGCAGCGATCCCACTTTGTATTTAGAGATACAGGTGTCAAGCATCGTCTCGTTGAGTTTCCATTTTCCCGATGCGTCGTATGTCCCCATGATATCGAGGTTGAGTTCGAGCATCTGGCCTATTTTCTCATCGAGGGTCATTTTGGCAAGTGTCTTTTCTACTTTCGCTTCCAACTGTTCATCGCGTGGAATGGCGGGTTTAGCTGTCTGTGCTGCAGCCCATGCCGAGCAACAGCAAACCACAGCCAAGAAGTATTTTCTCATCATAGTGTAGTATGGTTAGTTATAAATATGAATATGTTTTCAGTGACTGCAAAGTTACTAAATAGTGGGCAGAGTGCCAAACAGAGTCGTTCTTTTTTATTTGTTTTTTCCGCTCAGCGCCCTCATGGCGTTGAGTACCGCCAGTACGGTGACGCCCACATCGGCAAACACAGCCATCCAAAGTGTAGCCATACCGAAGGTTGCCAATAGCAGTACAGCCACCTTGATGCCAATGGCGAGCACCACATTCTGGCGTGCTATGGCGATGGTGTGGCGTGCAATGCTCACGGCAAGTGCAATCTTAGAGGGTCGGTCGTCCATCAATACAACGTCGGCAGCCTCTATGGCAGCATCGCTACCCAGTGCGCCCATGGCAATACCCACGTCGGCTCGTGCCAGTACGGGCGCATCGTTGATACCGTCGCCCACAAAGGCAAGGGCTTTATCGACGGGTTTTTCCTGTATCAGCCGTTCCACATGTGCCACCTTATCGGCTGGCATGAGTTCGGCGTGAAATTCATCTATATGAAGTGTCTCCGCTACATGTTGTCCCACTTCCTGTCGGTCGCCGGTGAGCATGACCGTGCGTTTGATGCCCAACTGCTTGAGTTTGTTGATGCTTTCAATGCTGTCGTCCTTGATATGGTCGTTGATGACGATGTGGCCTGCATACTGTCCGTCGATAGCCACATGGATGATAGTGCCGATGTGATGGCAAGGATGCCACTGTGCGCCTATGGCTTCCATCATGCGCTGATTGCCCACACAGACGATGTGGTCCTCAACCTGTGCGCGAATGCCCTGTCCTGCCACTTCTTCCACATGGCTGATGCGGCATCCGTCGGTAGCCTCTTCGGGGAACGCATTACGCAGGGCAGCTCCGATGGGATGGGTGGAAAAATGCTCTACGTGGGCAGCGAGGTGAAGCAGTTGACGCTCGTTGAAATGGTCGGGATGCACCGCTTCTACGGCAAACTGACCGTGGGTGAGGGTGCCCGTCTTATCGAAAACCACCGTATGGAGGTTGGCGAGTGCATCCATATAGCATGCCCCTTTCACCAGTATGCCGTGGCGCGACGCTCCACCGATGCCTCCAAAGAAGGTGAGGGGAATGCTGATGACGAGAGCGCAAGGGCACGATACCACCAAGAACATCAGTGCGCGGTAGAGCCATGTGGGGAAGTTTTCGATGAAATCGCCGGAAATGAGTGGCGGAACCACCGCCAGTATCAATGCAGCAACGACCACTACAGGGGTGTAATAGCGTGCAAAGCGGGTGATGAAAGCCTCGCTTTTCGACTTGTTGTCGCTGGCATGTTCCACCAAATCGATGATTTTCGACACGGTACTGTCGCCGTAAGTCTTGGTCGTAGTGACGTTGATGACACCGCTGAGATTGATACATCCCGACGTGATGTCGTCGCCTTCATGGATGTCGCGCGGTTCACTTTCACCCGTTAGTGCCACGGTGTTGAGTGCCGATGAGCCTTTGCAGACCGTTCCATCGAGGGGCACTTTCTCGCCCGGTGCGATGATGATGGTTTCTCCTACTGCCACATCTTCCGGTTTTGCATCGACGGTTTGACCGTTGCGCACCACGTGTGCCACATCGGGGCGTATGTCCATGAGGTTTGAAATGCTTTTGCGGCTCTGCCCTTCGGCATAGCCTTCAAACATTTCGCCTATCTGGAAGAACAGCATGACGAATACTGCTTCGGGAAATTCGGTGTCGGCACCGGGCAGAAATCCGATACACAACGCACCGATAGTGGCTATCGCCATGAGGAAATCCTCGTTGAACGCATCGCCATGGAGCAGTCCTTCGGCGGCTTCGCCCAGCGTTTTATGACCCACCAGGAGGTAGGGCACGAGATAAATGAGCAACAGTTGCCATGTGGGCAACGTGAGATAATGTTCTATGCAGACCGCACCGATGAGCAGTATGATGGTTGTGGCGATGACAGCCAGTTGTCGGTGAAGGCTGTTATGGTCGTGATGGTGGTGATGGTCTTGACCTTCATTGTGATGATGATGGTGTGCTTCTGCCTCAGAATGACAGTTGCAGCTGCAGTGACTGTGATGTTGATGTTCGTGTGCCATATATTATAATACGTGTTTGTTTCTGATGGCAAAGGTACACAAACCAGTGTCACGATGATATGAAAACATGGAAAAACCGCTGTTTCTTGCAACCCGATTGCAAGAAACGGCGGTTGGATTAGAAATGATAGGTAAGTCCGGCTCTCACTTCAAAGGTCTTCGCCTTGACGTCGGCATAGTATTTGTAGTGGGTTTGTCGCTCGAAAAACGAACTTGCCATCAATAGGCTCCAGCGCTTTGGCAAGTCGATTTCTATCATCGGACTGACCACCAGAAGGCGTGCATTGCCTTTGTCTCCCTGTGCATTGAGATACAGCGGGTCGATGGTGCTGAGGTCTTTATTCTCGTAACCCTTCCATGTGAAGATGCGGAAATAATGCACATTGAGGATGAACCTGCCGAACCTGCCTATCTCCATGTGGGTCTTGGCCTTGATGCTGTAGCCGCTTCCCATGTTGTAGTCGCGGTCAATCACATTGAAATAGTCGCTCTTTGTGCCGCCCAGCAGTATGCCGCTGAGGAAAATGCGCTGTTCGAGACGCGTCAGCGCTCCCACCTTTGGAAATCCTACGATGACTCCCGGTCCCACCGATGCCGCTTCGCTGATGCGATAAGGGGTGAGATCCGACCCGTTTTTCACTGGTTTCGAGTCGTAATAATTGAAGTGTTGATAGATGCCAAACTCAACATCCATGGATTTTCCCCAATTGAACGGTGCCGACCAGAGACGTCCCAGAATGTGCAAGGAGTTGATGATGGGCTGGTTTTTGCTGAGTCCGAAGGTCACTTCAGCACTAAAGAAATCGTAGGGCTTGTTGTGGTTTTCACCATCCATGGCATCGCCGTATTCCATAAAGAGATTGACGTAGGGATTGTGTTCGCCACGGAAGATTGCACCATTGTCTGCCAGATAGCGGTCGCCCACACTGATGGAACAGTCGAGGGGGAATGCCTCACGGTCGTGGTGCAGGTAGTGGGTGGACCTCACGCGCCATGCTTCGCCCGTGATGATGCGGTTCAAACCCTTGATGGGATTGATGATGGTGGCTGCTGCCTCACGCAGGAATCGCGGGAAACCATAGGCGCGGTCGTCGAGAATGATGTCGCTGACGCGGTGTGTCACCTCTCCTATGCAGATGCCTCCCATGGTTGTAGCTATCAAATCGTTGATGGCTGGCGGTTCTTTCTCGCCTGCCACTTCCCACATGAGCGATCCAAAGAAGGAGTAGGGAGCCGATTGCCAGAAGTTGAGCCCATTGCTTCGTGCGGCATTGTAGTAGAGGTTGCCGTGGTAGGGATGGGCAAAAAGGTTGGTGGAAAACTGGTCGTTGTCCCACACAAAGCCGTTGCGGATGTTGTGACCAATGGAGTTGAGCGTGGTTTTGGCAAATTCCTCGCCCAGCACAAAACGGTCGAAACAGTGGACAAATACGTTGATGCCCGTGGCTTCGACAGCTGCTCGCCAAGGTTTTGGTTTGAGGGGCAGTGCCATGATGGAATCTGTGCGATCCATGATATCATCGTCGTTGCGTCTGATGTCGAAGATGTCTTGCGGCTGTGAACGCTGGTGGCGTATGGTCAGACCTGCCTCGATGAGCGGGCGGTTGCGGTAGTGTCGGTTGTGGCTGTAGTATCGGGTGTCGCCATAACCCACGGAGACAAAGGCACCAAGATACTTGCCCAACTGGTAGTCGGCATTGATGCGTGCCTGTATGGAATAGAGTCGTTCAGGCTTGTCGGCCTTGTGTTGGAAGGTCTCTATATGGTAGAAGCCCACATCGCCACTCAGTGTCAGTCGTGGTGTGAGGTGGAAATACTGTCCGATGCGATAATAGATGGCACCGGAGAAATCGCGGTCGAGACCCATATAGTGGGTTCCCGCACCAAGAATGTTATAGGTGCTGCGGTTGCGGTAGCGCACGGCAGCATTGAACTTGGTGCTCGATCCGGCAGAAAACATATAGTCGATGGTGGTCTTGGCATTGATATTGACCAGTCCTATCTTGTGTGCCAAGGTGTCGCGAGTGACGTTGACAATGCCCACCTGCCATCCCCTTGGATGTGCCAGTGCCACATTGATGAGTCCTATCTGCGAACCGTTGAGCGAGTCGGCATAGTTGGCAGCAGCCAACTGAATGCCGCGCATATATCCCGACGACACGTTGAGGGCACCTCCCAGCTGTATGCCTTTCTCCACTCCCATCGCGATATTGCTGATGGCGCTGAGCTGTATGCCTCGGAAAGGAGCCGCCGACATATTGGTAATGGGGGAGAACTGCACACCGTTGGCATAACTGTCGGCAATGTTTGCCACCAGTCCAAACTGCACATAGCGCATGGAATCTTGGTGACTGACAATACCTATAGGATAGTTTTGGGCGCTTGCCCCGCATGCTGCACATAGGGCAACGACCAGTGCGGCTATCTTGCTGAAGTGATGGAAAATGGTAGTTTTCATGATGCAAATATAACTATTTGTCGGGATAAACATCGTGATTGCCTCCGCATTTTATACTTTGTTAGTAATTGCGGTTAAGCGTTGAGGCTGAAGCTGATGAGGCTTTGCATGGAAGGGAATATGCATCATGTGACTAACCATAGTCGATGACAGGTATTGAGATTGTAGTCTAAATCTTTAAGTAATAGCGCGTTGCCGTTATGTGAAAGCCGTATCTGTTAGCAAATCAAATTGATTTGCCGAGGAAAACAAATTGATTTGCCGAGCAAAGTAAATTGATTTGCTGAGGAAAGTAAATTGATTTGCTGAGGAAAGTAATTTGTTTTGCAAGGCTATGAAACTTGCGCAACGTAGTCTGAAGATATGTATAGAAGGTAAACGAAATATTCGTTGATGATGCAAATTCATTGAGTTTGCTGACCAAATTCATTGAAATTGCTGAGTAAATTCATTGAATTTGCTGAGCAAATACATTGAAATTGCTGAGAAAGGTATGCTGCGTGATGATTCTATATGGCTGATATTCAAGACAAACGACCCTCTTCTCGATAACTATAATAACGTCCGTCGGTGATGATGATATGGTCGAGCATGAAGATACGCATGGTCTGGCAAGCCTTTCTCACCAGTTCCGTCAGGCGGTCATCGTTGCTACTTGGGCGATGGTTGTTGCTGGGATGGTTGTGGCAGATGGCAACTATAGTGGCATTGGCAAGCAAGGCCTCTTTCAGTATGATGCGCACATCGACCGCCGTTTCGCTGATGCCGCCATGGGAGAGACGCACTGCCTTGAGGAGATTGAAATTCTGATTCATGAGCAATGCCCATGCCTCTTCCACATCAAGGTCTTGCATCTTGGGGTGCATGTATTGATAGATCGCCTCTGCCGAATCGAGCTTAGGACGCACTTCTGCCTTTTCCATCTGGCGGCGCTTGCCCAGTTCGCATGCCGCCATAATGGTGACAGCCTTGGCAGGCCCCACACCTTTGTACTCCATGAGTTGGGCAATGCTGCGCTTGCCCAGCGTGTTGAGGTTGTTGTTACAGTCGTTGAGCACCCGTTTCATCAGATCGACGGCACTCTCTTCTGGGGTGCCCGAACCGATGAGAATGGCCATGAGCTCGGCATTGCTCAATGCTTCGGGACCCAGTCGCATGAGTTTTTCACGCGGTCGGTCGTCTTCTGCCCATTGGGTGATGCTGAGTTTGTCCATACGGATGCTACTCGACAGAGTAAGTTTATTTATAGAAATTCTTCTCGAAAGCCGTAAACTCGTCTTGCTTTCTGACACAGCGCTTCCACCAAGACTCTATGAATCCGAAGCCATATCCCATAAGCTGGACAAAGGCGGCGGGCACACTGAGGATGCCAACCTTCAGACTCTTGTTGCACACGGTGGAGTTGATCAGAATGATGAGTGAATAGAGTAGGATGGGAATCCACGGACAGACAAACAGCCACAGCCATTGGCCTTCGGGACAATAGTGCATCAGCGCACGGCCTACGGCGCTGGCAAGGATAAGGGCAATGACGCCTACGGTGAAGACCATAGGCAGCAGATGCACTAATTTGAGCGTGCCGGGATGGAGCTTCTCAAGGTTGATGCGTGCTATGCCGCTGTTATACACCTGGCGGAAAAACTTGCGGAAGTCGGTGCGGCGCTTATGCCAAACCCATGCTTCGGGGAAGAGTCGGGTGGAATAGCCTGCTTCTACTATGCGATAACTGAAGTCGATATCCTCGCCAAAACGCATCTTGGCAAATCCATTCAGGTGTGCATAGACCTCGCGACGAATACCCATGTTGAACGAACGGGGATAGAACTTGTCGAGTTTGGCTTTGCCACCGCGGATGCCGCCGGTGGTAAAAAAACTCGTCATCGAGTAGGAAATGGCCTTCTGGATGGCAGTAAACGAGGGATGTGAAGCGTCGGGACCGCCGAAAGCATCGACGGGATGCTGATTCAACTCGCGGTTGATGGCAGCAAGATAGCCGTCGGGCAATACCACATCGGAGTCGAGCACGATGATATAATCGCCTGCAGATCGCTCAGCACCATAGTTGCGGCTCATGCCGGGACCGCTGTTTTCCTTATTGTAATAATGCAAATCAAGGATGCTTGCGAATTTCTCGCAAACATCCTTGCATGGGATTTGTGATCCGTCCTCTACTACAATGACCTCAAAATCGGTCTCTGTTTGAGAGCAAAGACTCTCAAGCAACTCGCCTATCTCATCGGGGCGATTATAGACGGGGACGATGATGGAATATTTCATTTACTCCTTTACGCGGTTCAAGTAACTGCCGTCGCGGGTGTCAACCTGTACGAGGTCACCCTCGTCAATAAACAGGGGAACGCGAATCTCTACACCAGTCTCCAGTGTAGCAGGCTTGGTAGCATTGGTAGCGGTATCGCCCTTGATGCCTGGCTCAGAGTGAGTGATGCGAAGATTGGTCTTCACAGGCATTTCGGCAAAGAGGATAGTGTTGGTGTCGGCGTCGCTGACAACTTCTACGATATCGCTCTCCTTCATGAAATCAACACCGGTAATCAGATCCTTGGCAATGGGAATCTGGTCGAAAGTCTCTTGGTTCATGAAAATGTAGTCAGCACCTTCCTGATAAAGATACTGGTAGGGACGACGCTCCACACGAACGTCTTCAAGGGCTTCACCGATGTTGAAGCGCTTTTCCAATACACGACCGCTTACCACATCCTTGAGAGTAGTACGCATGATGGTGTTTCCTTTACCTGGTTTCACGTGGAGGAAGTCGATGCAGAAATAGAGCTTGCCATCCATGCGGATGCAGGTGCCCTTCTTGATGTCTTGTGATTTAATCATATTGTTTTATCTGTAAAATTGTAACTTCTTATGGCTTAGTTTGTAAAAAGCGGTGCAAAGTTACGAAGAAAATATAAAAAAACGGCTTTTTATGTGCTAAAAATCGTATAAAACTTGCGTATTTCGAAAATAATGCGTAATTTTGCAACCCGAATTATGGAATAATAACAAAAATAAAAATATAATAAGACAATGAAAAGAACATTTCAGCCTCACAATCGTCGTCGCGTGAACAAGCATGGTTTCCGCGAGCGTATGGCAAGCAAGAATGGTCGTCGCGTGCTGGCTTCACGCCGCGCTAAGGGCCGTAAGAAGTTGACCGTATCTCACGAGAATCACGGTAAGTAAATGGCGGTTTCAGTAGGAGACGAAACAAGAACATAGAGAGACGACCCATGAGGTTGTCTCTCTTTTTTTTGTTTATTCATTTGGTAGTATGGATTATTCTTCGTACTTTTGCCCATTGGTTACACCTATTAATAATATATGAACGTCAAGGAATTCTTTGGAAAACTGTTCAGTCCCTATCTGTGCTTCCATCTGCTGGCTATGGCGGCAGTGGTCATACTCATCGTCGTGGGCATCAACGTGGGACTCAGTATATATACTAAGCACGGAGTGGGAATACCCGTGCCTGACCTGAAAGACATGGATTATAACAAGGCAGACCAACTGCTGCAGCAAGACGGACTGAAAATTGCTGTCAGCGACTCTGGCTATGTCAAGACTCTGCCTGCCAACTGCATTCTCGCACAAAGCCCAGACTATGGCACAAAGGTGAAAGAAGGCCGCGTCATCTATGTCACGGTCAACTCGCCATCGTCGCCTACAATAGAAATACCAGACATTGTTGACAACTCAAGCTACAGAGAAGCTGAGGCGAAGCTCAAATCGCTCGGATTCAATGTGCTGCCTGCAAAAAAAGTAGCAGGAGAGAAAGATTGGGTCTATGGCATACTCTGCAGAGGAAGAAGAGTGGCTAATGGAGACCGCATCTCTATAGAATATCCACTCACACTCATGGTGGGAAAAGGTACCTACGATGACCAAGATGTAGATATAAACTATGTGGGACCCGATGCCGGATATGGCAACGAAACACAAAGTGGGGGAGATGTCGATGATTTTCAAGAAGTGACAGCACCATAACCATTGACCGCCAACGCCGATATAACGACTGTAATGAAAGATAAAAGCAACGAAATAAACGAAATAGGATACGACGAAATCGAAATGGATGACGATTTCGGACTCGATGCGGACCAACAAGGGAGCAACGACGGACCTTCTGACGACGGACTGTATGAGCATTTGCGCATGGAAGTCGATAAAGGACAAGTGCCCGTGAGAATCGACAAATATATGTCAGAACATGTGCAGCACTCGTCCAGAAACAGAATACAGAAGGCTGCCGATGCGGGATATGTACATGTGAACGGCAATCCTGTCAAAAGTAACTATAAGGTCAGACCGGGTGATATCATCACGCTGATGCTCGACAGGCCACACCATGATACGTCAATCGTGCCGGAAAACATACCAATCGATGTGGTATATGAGGACGACCAACTGATGGTGGTCAACAAACCAGCAGGACTCGTGGTGCATCCGGGATGTGGAAATTTTACAGGAACACTCGTCAATGCCATAGCATGGCACTTGCGGGATCTGCCGACATACGACCCCAACGACCCCGCTGTGGGACTCGTACACCGTATAGATAAAGATACAAGCGGACTCCTCGTCGTGGCTAAAACACCAGAGGCAAAGACAGAACTCGGTGCCCAGTTCTTCAATCACGATACACACAGAAGTTATAATGCACTCGTATGGGGAAACCTTACCGAAGACAGTGGACGCATAGAGGGAAATATAGGACGCGATCCGAAGGATAGACTGCGCATGGCGGTATTCACACCAGGCGGAGATATCGGTAAAACGGCGGTCACACACTATCGGGTACTGGAGCGATTCGGGTATGTGACACTCGTCGAATGCAGACTCGAAACTGGGAGAACACACCAGATACGTGCACACATGAAACATATAGGACACCCGCTCTTCGGAGATGAACGATATGGCGGAATGGAAATACTAAGAGGTGAACGCTCTGCATCCTATAAGGCGTTTATACAAAACTGCTTCAAAATATGTGGAAGGCAAGCGCTACACGCACGCACACTCGGATTTGTGCATCCTGTCACCAAACAGCAAATGGACTTCAATTCGCCATTGGCAGCTGATATGGAGGCGCTGATTGAAAAATGGCGCAAATATATGAAACCGGAACAACAAACAATATAACAACATACACGAATGATCAACAATTTGAAACGTGACATCGCCATCGTATGCGGTGGCGACTCTTCAGAACACGACGTATCGCTGCGCTCAGCACAAGGACTCTTTTCGTTTTTCGACAAAGAGCGGTATAATGTATATATCGTCGATGTAAAAGGACAGGACTGGAATGTGGAACTGCCCGACGGAACTACTGCGCGCATCGACCGTAACGACTTTTCTTTTGTGGAAAACGGAAAGGCTAAAACATTCGATTATGCCTATATCACCATTCATGGAACACCGGGAGAAAACGGTATCATGCAGGGATATTTCGACCTCGTGGGGGTGCCATACAGTACAAGTGGCGTGCTCGTTGAGGCTATGACTTTCGATAAGTTTGTGCTCAACCAGTATCTCAAAGGATACGGAGTGAGCGTGGCTGATTCCCTGCTCATCAGACAAGGATATGAAGAACTGGTGTCTGACGAGGAAATTGAGGCTCGTATCGGAATGCCATGCTTCGTAAAACCGGCTGCTGATGGATCGTCATTCGGTGTTTCCAAAGTGAAAAACCGTGACCAACTGGCTCCTGCTATCAGAAAAGCTATGATGGAAAGCTCGGAAGTGATGGTCGAACAGTATCTGGAAGGTACCGAGATTTCTATCGGTGTATATAAGACTAAAGAGAAATCGGTTGTGTTTCCTGCTACAGAAGTCGTGACAACAAACGAATTTTTCGACTATGATGCTAAGTATAATGGACAGGTACAGGAGATTACACCTGCCCGTCTGCCAGAAGATGTGACACGTCGCGTTAAAGAAATTACCAGTCATATCTATGATATCCTGCACTGCAATGGCATCATACGCATTGACTATATCATCTCTAAGGAGGGAAAAATTTCTATGCTCGAAGTGAATACAACTCCTGGAATGACACCTACCAGCTTCATACCGCAACAGGTTAAGGCTGCGGGACTCAAAATGAGCGACGTGCTCACCGATATTGTTGAAAACCAATTCTGATACGAATATTATGGCTATTCCTGCTGAATTCGACGAGATAAGACCCTATGATACGGGAGAAGTGCAACAGGCTTTCAATGAATTGCTTGCTGACAGACAATTCTCGACCATGCTACGTGGCATCGTGCCGTGGCTGCCTAAATCATTGAGAAACGCTGTGCTGAAAATGGCTTTCATTGGGGTTAAGTCGCCACTCGACTTCCAGAAAAGGTTTATGAAACCTATCGTGCGACATATCATACGGAAGCATACGGACGGATGCACATTCGATGATAACTGTTTGCCACGCGATTTCAGTCTCCGATATACATTTGTCAGCAACCATAGAGATATCGTACTCGACTCGGCGCTACTCGACGTCATGCTTGTAAAAACGGGATATCCTACTACCGTGGAAATAGGTATCGGCGATAACCTCCTGATTTACCCATGGATAAAAAGGTTGGTGCGCATGAACAAGGCGTTTACGGTCAGACGGGGACTCACGCCAAAAGAGATGTTGCGCTCTAGCCAAATCATGAGCAGATATATACATTATGCGGTAACACAAAAGCATGAAAATATCTGGATCGCACAGCGTGAAGGAAGAGCAAAGGATTCTGACGACCGTACGCAGGATTCTGTACTGAAGATGTTGGCAATGGGAGGCGAGGGGAAACCTATCGATAGCCTCCGTGAAATCAATATCGTTCCACTCACCATCAGCTATGAGTTCGACCCATGCGATTATCTTAAAGCACAGGAATTTCAGCAGAAACGTGATAATCCGGCATTCAAGAAAAGTCGCCAGGATGATCTCGATAACATGAAAACAGGTATCTTTGGATATAAGGGACGTGTGCATTATCATTGTGCAGCACCCATCAATACATGGATCGACGAACTCGGTGATCTGCCAAAAACGGAGTTTTTTGCAGCACTCAGTAAGCGTATTGACCGTGAACTGCATGCTAATTATTGTCTGTTCCCCTGCAATTACATCGCACTCGATGAGTTGGAAGGAACAAAAAAATATGCACAACATTATACCGAGGCGGACAAAAAACGATTCGAAGACTATCTCAAAGGACAATTGGAGAAGGTGAAAATCGCTAATCCTGACGAGAAATTCCTACGGGAACGCATGCTTACCATGTATGCAAATCCATTGCGCAACTATCTCAAAGCCAAAGCGGAGTAAACTGCAGCAGCTATAAGTTGGCGCATGACATATAATAAACGGAAATCTCTGGGGCTTCTTTCCGAAGAAAACCTCAGAGATTTCTTTTTTCTATCATACGACCTCCATCACTTCAATATAATGAAGGTAAAAGATTTCCAGATGGTTTGAATGTCATTTTCAGATATTCAAACGCTGACTTCTCAGTGGCTTTCCCCAGTTTCTTGGATATTCTTATGTACCTTCTTGGATATTCTTTCACAGCTCCCTGGATATTCTTTCGTAGTCTCCAGATCTCTTGGGCAACTCTATATATCATCTTTCAGACGTATGATTAGTATCCGGATCGTGTTCGATTGGTATTCGATGGTCGTTCGGCTTGTGTCCGATTGTTGTTCAATTGATGTTCTATAACGCTTTCTCAATACATTTCGAACACCACGATAACGTCATGTCTCAAAGCTTGTTATCCAACGAAGGTGTTCGAATGTTCGATTTTTGCTACCTCACGTGCGTGTGTGCATGCGTGCGTAATGCCTCAAGATTCTCATCTTACAAAGTCAAATGAGCATTTCGTTCAAGCAACCCTGACTTGATCATTTTATCATCATGACTTTCATTTTCTCTTCTCCAACCGCACCGTTCTTTGCACATTTCCGCAAAGCTTCCCTCTAAAAACGGAATTCAGGAATAGCGGCATTGGTGCGTTTCGGGTGCTTTTTCAGCCATCGGAAATGAAGAAAAAGATTTGTGCGCGTCCACACGTCCTTTATATATAATAAATAAGGAGTTCCCGTTTTGCGGCTTGACAGAAATCAATCTCTGCAAAAAAGTTTCATGCAATCTGCATTTTTTTTCTCGAAAAAGTTTGGTAGTTCAGAAAAAAGCCGTACCTTTGCATCCGCTTTCAGGAACACAACACCTGACAAGCACTGAAGGAAGAGTTCTTTGAAAGATTTACATAAAACAGAGAAGTAGTAGTACAAGAAGCGAGACTTACTTTTTATGAGTACAGTCTTGGGTGAATTTACGAACCGTCGATTTTTAGGA
>NZ_NPIZ01000008.1:0-574 GCF_002251185.1 Prevotella sp. P5-126 | reverse complement strand
TCCTATAACTATAGGCGGCCGTATGCATAAGTGCTCATACTTTCAGCTGTTGATTTCTGATTTATTATCTAATCTACAGTCTTGCTTGTGTCAATATGTCAAAGATCTCTTTCCTCTATTTCAAGGACAAGTGGAGAATAACGGATTCGAACCGTTGACCCCCTGCTTGCAAAGCAGGTGCTCTAGCCAGCTGAGCTAATCCCCCGGTCGGGAATTGAAGTCTCTTGCATCGTAGTCCCAGGCAGA
The DNA here is from genome assembly GCF_002251185.1 of Prevotella sp. P5-126. NCBI lineage: Bacteria > Pseudomonadati > Bacteroidota > Bacteroidia > Bacteroidales > Prevotellaceae > Prevotella > Prevotella sp. P5-126. Next base: position 328 of record NZ_NPIZ01000008.1, on the reverse strand, counting down.
CTTGAACTGCCGACCTCCACATTATCAGTGTGGCGCTCTAACCGACTGAGCTATAGGACTCCGTTCAAGATGCTTTGGAACAGTACAGTGTCCTCAGCTTCCTTCGATTCTCTATTCGAGAAAACAGATTCGTTAGTACAAGAAGCCGAAGGAGTGTCTGAACAAACCAATGCTTCATCCCATTCTTTTTGAAACTACCCTAATTATCTAAGATCCGTCTCCAGAAAGGAGGTGTTCCAGCCGCACCTTCCGGTACGGCTACCTTGTTACGACTTAGCCCCAATCACCGGTTTCACCCTAGGCCGACCCTTGCGGTCACGGACTTCAG
>NZ_NPIZ01000079.1:0-7145 GCF_002251185.1 Prevotella sp. P5-126 | reverse complement strand
TTTTTTGGATAATAATTATTCTAAAGATTTTTGTTAAGATTTCGAGCATCTCTGATGCGATCCATAACAAAGTCCTTCCCAGAAGCGAGGAACTCGAGCGCATTTTGGTCAAAGATTTTTGTTAAAGATTTTATTTCCGTCTAAATTCCGATGATATATTTCTGGCCGTAGGCCATATTTTTATTAAAGATTTCCTCCAAAGATTTCTTGCGAAGCAACCCCCCCCAAAAAAAATCCATTTCCCAAAACTGTCAACTGTCAAACTGTAACGCTTTGGGATGGAGTCATTGACCTGTCATGTGACATTATAAAAAATAAAGCTCAAAAAATTTGGAACATATCGTTATTATTCGTATATTTGCAACGTAAATAATTGTAATTATTGTTAAAATCAATTGTACAGTGATTTATGTTTATTTTATTATAAAAGAGGCCGTATGCGAATACCGCCTCTTTTTCTATTTGTACTATCGCCTTCAACGAAATTTCCGTGTCCTCCGTGTGATCCGTGGATTTTTTTTGGGTAGCCTGAAGGCTAGAAATCTTTTGGGGAAATCCTGTTTAAGATGTTGCCTACGGCAAGAAATATTTTAGGGAGATAGCAATCTTAAATAGATTTCTGGACCGTTTAGGTCCTTAGATTTTACATGAAGATTTCCTCCAAAGATTTCTTGCGAAGCAACCCCCAAAAGAATCCGCTTAGAGTGTGATCCGTGGATTAAAAATTTCTGTGAGACTTTAGATCTTCGTCAGCCCATCAATCACCTGTTGGCGGTTGTGGCCATCCTGCCGATAACTCACGTGAATCCAGAATGTTGTGCTCTTGACGCTCGCACGCTCGAAGATGAGCTGGTCAAACTTCTGGGTCATCAACCAACACAGCCATTGGCGACCTACTGCCGTGGATGGCAATACGATGTCTGCTGCTTCACCAACGAGGTGCTGACTCTTGCTCACACCGCCCACCGCCTGGTTGAGCGACGGACAACGGTAGCCCGAACTGATGATGATAGGACAACCGGCATACTGGCGCAGGGGTTCTAACACATGCCGGCAGAGTTGCTGAAGGTTGCTCACTACCGCCAACGAAGGCGTGTTGTCAATGCCTAATCGCTTCGCCATGTAGGAGTTGGTAAACTCCGACAAGCGGAAATGCTCTGAAAGGATAATGTCTTTTGCCATGATCAGAATACGTTGGTGGAATGAAACTTCACGATGTCCTTGATCACCACATCCTGATAGATGCTGTCGTTATATTCGCGAGCGTTGAAACGCAGCGCACAATATACGAGGTCGCCCTTGCTGTATTTTCCCTGGTTGCCCAACAGGGTAGCAGCGAAAGTGTCTTCATACTGACTGCCAATCTCTTGCAGTACGATGATGGACTTGTGGATCTGAGAACCATCCTGCTTACGGATGGTGGTAGGTTCTGACTGTGAGATTACCTTGAAAAGTTCTTTCATAATGTTTCGTTATTTATTCAAGTTTCGCAACTGAGGGAATTGATTGAAGTTAAAGAACGTTTTCGTTAAGCCAGATGAGCAGACCCGAGCTCGTTCGAGGTCTGCCATGGCGAGAAAAGGTGCCATAAAATGGAAGTTATCACTCCCTACGGTCGTTCGGGAAGTTAAGAGACAATAGCCTTTTGCCGTAAGACGTAGGACATTTGTCCCTTAACTTCTCTCTAACTTCCCTAACTTCCCTTAACTTCCCCACATGCGATAGTTCGGTTATTTATTTAATTGTCAATGTAAATGTTTTTCCTGCGTTTTGTGCTTTGTCAAGCCGATCAATCAGCTTGTTAAACACCTCGGATGTCTGGAGCAACACCCCTCGCAGCACACGCTTGCCCACAATAATGTCGTTGTTGAGCAGAAACGGACCGTTTCCCATGGTGATAATACTCCCGTTCGAGAGTGTCGGTACCGACCGCCTAAGTTTCCTGTTCAATGCCAACTTTAGGTCATATTCTCCTGCTGGCAATTTACGCTCAGGATGTTCACATGTATCGCAAACCGGATTATTGTTGATATAGAGTACACCGTCCTGCCCATATTTAGAACATTCGGCACGTATGATTGTTATCTTCATTTCTCGTAATTTCTAAATTTTAGCTTTTCATAAACTGTTATATTGTTATCTGTAACGCTTGTTCTGATTATGTACTTACGTTGAATCCACATACGCAACATTTGTATTGTCCCTTTTCTATCAAAGCCCTGTTGCAGTCGAAGGGTTTCTGCTTCCTGCATAGTAAACTCGTTGGGCAATAGTTGCAGCAGATTTCTCGGCCCTCTGCGGTTGGAGCGTTCTCCCTCAGTTTCTGCCTGCTCGATGGCAGAAGCAAAGAAGCGCATCTTACACCAGAGGTCGTACTGTTCCGACCAACGCACGAAATCGGCGATTTCCTTTTCCCACTTGCAACCGTTAGCCACGTACAGTACACACGCTTTGAGATAGGCGATGACGTTAGCACGAAACGAGAGGTTCTCATACACTCTGCTCTGCGTCATGCGTGCCGTATCGGCATTCTCTTCTTTCAGTTGCTGTGCCAACGCAATGGCTTCCTTACATTCCACAAGACCGTTTGCCCGACACAGATTTTCAATATATGGCTTGAGCTGCTCGTCAAAGTGATCATCGTAAGTGCCATAGACGGGCATTTCTGCACCAATCTCTCGCTCCGGTATCGTACAGAAATTGATGCGCGAGATAGGACCATCGGTCAGCACATTGCGGAAATACTGCTGTCCTTTGAGTATCGTCGTCGAAGCGTTCCAGTTGAATCTTACCGTGACACGCTCGGTCACCGACTGCATACCCACACGCGTCTGTCCGTAGGTATTTCCTGGGTCGAATGCCAGACACATGATGCGAAACTGTTGCTTGCCCTGACCTTTCAGCGCATCAAACTGGTCTATTTCGTTGAGCGACGTATAGAGGAAATGCTCCTGTGCCTCGGCGGTACGCATCACGAAAGCAGGATTGGTCATGTCGGCATCAATCTCCTGGATGACAAGGTTTTCGGGGCGCTTCGCCTTGTCTTTGTTGGCACCCTTTCTGCTCGCTTCTTCCTTCCATGCTTTCTCGCGTTCTAAATTCTCTCGGTCACGCTCCCGAATATCCGCCATGATATGTTTAATGGGGTCGCTGACGCACGATTTACCGGCACCCGTGCCTGCCATCAGCACACACATCAGCGTGGCTTCATGCTCCACATTATCTATATAGGGGAAGCGTGTGCGCCACAGGTGGGTTGCCAACGGAGGGAATACCGCATGCGCCACGGCAGCCCGATAGATCTCTGGCGTCTGCGAGGTCAGGAGTTCGATGAGTTTGGGCAGCTTCTTCGGCATCTGAGGCGGAGCATCCTCACCCTCTCCGTCACCATCACAGCGGTTTTCCTGTTGCGCCACCTTCAAGGCTCGCTTCACTATTTCGGGCATCGCCATCGTCTGCTTGCGCTCGCATGCCGAACGGATGGTGGACATCCACCGACCTTGTTCTTCGCCGTAATTGGGCAAGAGACTTGCAATCCACGATGGGTCGTCGTTGCACAGATAACGCAGGTTGCACGCCATCGAAAAGATGAACGCATTACGCGACCCGTGTTCAGGGCGTCCGCCCAACTGGTTTTCCAGTGCTTCGACAATCGACGTATAAGGCATGCCCTGATACATGATGGGGTACGTTGCAGGCTGGTCCTTGGTCGCCTCTTGACTTGACGTTTCCTCCGTCGGTTGACGCTCTGCCACAGGTGCATTTTCTGCCTCAAACGGGGCATTATCAAAGAGTGTATTGTCAAGATAAATCAAATCATCTTTCATCGCTCCAGTGGCAAAAAACACGCGCGTCACGTCCTTGGCAGCTTGGTCAAACGGTATCTGCAACAGGTCGCTTGCCCAACGCAAGTTTTCCTCCTGCGAGAGTCCTGCCCTACGGCGGAATACCAAGTGAAAACCTTTGTTGACCGACCGCTCCAACAGCACCAGTCCGAGTTCCTCTTTCTTGTCAAGGATCAGCTGTGGCGCTTCTTTCAAGCGCTTCTCATAGTCCTTCGCCTCTGGGTTAAAATCCACATCCATGCCCACGGTTTTTCCCACGATGTCGTAGCCTTTCAATGCAAAGGGTTCTGCTCCTGCCAACGAATAGTTAAACTGCATCAGACGCAACTTCGCCTTTTTATTGCCGTTGCGGGCTTTCGTCAGACAGGCAGTCTGTTCGCCCGATTCCCTGAGCTTCATATACTGCTCTCTCGAAGTGATGGGGTAGCCGATTTTACGGCCACTCTCCATCTTGATTACAAAACAACTCATTGTCTCTTAGTGTTTTAGTTGATAGTTAATAAGTGCCTTGACAGCTTCGGCTGCCTCTCTTTTGATGGTGTTGGCGATATTGATCGACTCATGACAATACACCTTCAAAGTCAGTTGGATGCCATCGTCCTTGGTCTTAGAAACGCGCCCATGCGCCAGTTTCTTGATCAATACAGACTGCGATCTCCGCCATGGCTTAGCCACGAAGTCAAACGTCCCGTCGGTCATCTGTTGCGCCACCCCGTTGGTACGGAAGCGCTGCACGCTGTGGGGAATGGGGTCGTCTGGGGTGAAGAAGAAGGATCTGCGCTCGTCGTAATGCGCTACGCCTTCGAGTTGGATGTGGTCACAGTTGTTAAACTGGTTGTTAATGATTTTTTCTTCTGTTTTCATCTTAGTTGATTTTTGCGAGCGGAAACAGATTGGATTCTTGTGCACTTTACCCTGGGAATATCCTCCGCAATGTTCAACTCAGATTAAAAAATGTGTTTTAGTTAGAACCGATTCTCACGTTAAACGAGAACGTCCAGTTGATGATTGTAAAATTGAAATATACGCTCATTGTTTTCTTCTGCGAAGGGGAAAAGAAAACCGGCACCGCGCCAAGGCTTCTGTCCTTCGACTGGTGCAAAATTAGAGAAGAAAAATGGTAGTAAAAACAAAAATCACGCCTGTTTCAGACGTGGCAAGTAAAGACAAGAAAAGACAAGTAAAAGCAAGTTTTTTGTCCATGGATCACACGGAATTACGGATCCACGGAGGACTGCGGAATTACGGATCCACGGAGCACACGGAGGCCACAGAATTACAAGCAACGGCGGGCTGAAAGCCCAATGGCTTCCATAGCCCAGGGCACCGCCCTGCGGATATAGGCAACATACCCCACCACGTCCTGTAAGGACAAAAGTAATAACCTGGTTGGCTGATAACAAAAATCACGAACTAAAAATCTTCAACTATAATCTTTTCCGTGTCCTCTGTGTGTTCCGTGGATAATAAAATTTTCCGATTTCCGTGTGACATATCAAGGGAGCACACCTTTCCCGAAGCCAATCAGTTGACCTGTGCGTTCCAGTTTTTCACCGACGGCATATAGATTTTGTATTGATGCAATATCTCCCACATCTGACCTTTACATCCTGCACGCGTGATCTTTTCCTGTTTCAACAGGCGGTTAACCTCCTCTGTTATCATGGTAGGCTTTGCGCCATCTATCTTATGCAGAAAGGCTTCAACCTCTTTTTGGTCGTTTTTAAACAAGGGCATGAGGGCACAGACAATATTGTCGGCAGGTTTGCTGATTTCCTCCTTTTCTTCATGATCATTTTGAGGTTCCACGGCAGGACCGTTATAAAAGTTTGCACCACTTTGTACGGTTATTTCCTGATGTTCGATATAGGTCACTTTATCGCTGAAATGGAAGTGGCGTTCACACTTTTTATCGTTCTCCATAAAATAATTATTGTTGTTTGATGGTTTGGTTTTCAATATAGGTGTTCGTGTTCACATGATAGTCGATGTGCGGTCTCGTTGCCTGTTGCAATGATTGCAACTCGTTATAGACTTGTGGAGACGTGTGTTGCAGTTCAAAGTCGCTGACACATTTGGTGATGACGGCAGTAGCCATTTTGCTATGCTGCTCCTTAGTCCAGTTTGCCAACCATTGTTGGGGAATACTCCTTTCAAGAGGTTTCTTTTCGTTCTTCATCATGTGGACTTTCATAGCCAGCAAAGACATAATGGCACGGATTTTCTTACGGGGATAGTGCATGTACCACAACTTTCCCATAGCACTCTCGCCATCCCGTAAAAACATCATGACGAAACCCGACGGAAGCGACGCTACGGCATCTTCGGCTCTGTCGCCATAGTAGCACAGCAGCTGCAACATATCATTTGATTCGGCATTGGCAAAAATTTTCTGACATTGCAAGCGACGCACCTCCGGACTGCCCATGTGGTCTAATGCCTGCTGCAACCTGTCTTTACCTGCTTTGTACTGTGGATGATTGGGAGCGCTGGTCATCATCTCAATGATTCTGATGATCTGTTGGGTGGTTTCACAACTGATGGCACACCATAGATTTTCTTCAACAGCCGACAGCCATTCTTCCATTTCGCTGTTCCACGGTTCACCGGCTTCGATCACCATTTCCAGGCAGTTGAGCATGGTGTGAACCTGTACTTCCTGTGGACTGAGAGGCAATATTTTATCATCGTAATCCCAATTGGCAAATGGGCATACCGAGGGCAGACAAACGGTCTGCGGTTCAACATCTGTGACAATCTCCATCCACAGCACCCTGTGATCGCGATCCACCTCTACAATCTTGCCAAACATCGACCCTCTTCCCGAACTCAGAATCAGCGAACAAGCCTTTTCTCTGTCTGTTCCGCTGCGCACATAGCCCACAAAGCAACGCCCCCAATACACGATGACAGCATCCATTTCTCCAGGGTTGTCGTGTTCTATACTGATAGACATACGCTTCCCCATAGCCTTGTCGTAGAGTTCATCGAGTCTGTTGGCAAAGTCATGGTGACGTAGTCCGGTAATCGCGAATCTGTATGTGGTCATGATCAGGATTTTTTGTGGGCTTTTTATTTTAGCGACAAAAGTAGTAAATAATTTCGAGACCACAAAAAGGAAATGGGAAGAATAGCGCTTGAATTTTCTATTTTGGATTAAATCTATACTGGTGAGCGATGAAAACTATTTACTTTATGACGAAAATAACAAATAACAGATAACAGATAACAGTTTCCGTAAAGCAAATAAATAGCACCTCAGAGAGAGAAGAAGTCAATTTTCAAAATATAACATATATA
>NZ_NPIZ01000078.1:0-1581 GCF_002251185.1 Prevotella sp. P5-126 | reverse complement strand
AACTGGATGCCGTTAATCTCCTCCGTCTTCCATCCTCTCAGAGCAAAGATGTCATTGTAGAGCGAACTGCATCGGTTGGCACGGATGTAGAAATGTTTGCAATGCTTCTCTATCTCACTGACGATTTCCTTCGAGCAGGAACCGCAGTCTGCCCTGAAGCGATTTACACGGATGTTCTGGGATTCCAGAAGAGCGAAGAATCTCTTATGGGTGTCTGCCTGATGAAAACGCACATTCGTGTTACCATCGCTGTTCTCGATATAGACTATCTTGTCACCGATAACATATACGCCAGGCCTGTAGCCGAGGAACTTTTTGTAGGTCGGTTTTGCATCATACTTCTCCGTTTCAAGGAACTGATGGTCAAAGTCAACATCGTATTCCTCAATTTCCTTCAACTCGCCTGTAGAAACCAAAGCGTTTATAAGCAATGTGTTGAGTTTGTCTGCAGTATTGAAATCATAGGTCTTGCCTTGGTCGGAAGTATAGGAGATGTTTTCCTGTGTCAGTTCCTTGATGGCTCTGAGGATGGTATCAGAGCTGCATGTACGAAGGGTAGGATGATACGAGAGATGGCGCATCAGTTGTGACGTTACATCTTCCACGCATGAGCCGCCACAGAAATAAACGCTCATCAGCGAACGGACTATCTCGCTGAACTGATATCCGAAGATACTGCTGCATCTCTGACCCAGTGTTGAGTCGATAACGGGTGAAAGCATGGAGTCAAATTTCTCCATGATTGAAAAAATTCCTCCAAAAGGTGTGAGTTTCTCAGATTTAATTTGTATTTTTGCCATGTCATATTAGAGTTTTGCTTGTTTTCTTTTTGCAACACTAAGATAAGTGAAAATTCTGACATGGCAAAATCCTGGGCAACTTTTTGTTGCTCAGGAACTTATAAATAAAGTTAAATCAAAGTGTTGCGGAATTAAGGGTTAATAAGTTAGTGAGCACTCATTCCCACATCGTCGGTTTCTCCTTTTCAGTTCCCATGTTCCTCCCATTTTGTCCCATCGTTGTCCGCCTAATTTTGGGATTTAGTGCGGATTCACTGGTGACTTACTGAGGAGTTGCCCACGTCTGTGTGCGGACGGAATGTTCTGTGCGATGAGTGATTCTCTCTTGAATCGCAGTGCAAAGATAGTGCAAACCGAGTGGAATGTAAAAAGAGAAACTCGTTTTTCTTTTCATTTCCGAGGTGCCGCCTATCTTGGACGCCAGTGCAAAGGTATGAAGAAAAACAATCGGTTGTTCCACTTTTCCCACGACTTGTGACCAATTTTCCCACGGCTTGTTACATTTCCTTGTGTATCAGTTGGTTACAAAGCCAAATTTTGAAGTATAAATCTTGGCGGTTATCGTATATTGCTGAAAATAAGGCAGATAGGTGGAGCGCTATACTTTATTGGGCTTGAACCTGTGGTAGGATCATGGGTGCGATGTTAGGTGCTGTAAAGAAAAGAGCCGAAAACGGCATTTTTCAGTGAAACGCAAAAATGGCGTTACAGCGTTACAATATAACAATATAACAGTTTTGAAAAACCAAAATCAAAATTTCGAGCCAAAATTTTATATATA
>NZ_NPIZ01000077.1:0-1433 GCF_002251185.1 Prevotella sp. P5-126 | reverse complement strand
GGCTCAGTAGATAATTAGTGGGGGTAAGCGTATATCATGGAAAGTCTGTAGAGAAAGAATTTCTCATCCCTAATTCCCCTTAGTGCTGCCCTGAAGGACTTGACTTTGGCGTTGAAAGACTCTGCTGCTGCGTTAGACGACCTGTTATTGTAGAAGTTGAGTATGTCATCATAGTGTTCGTAGAACGTAGCCGCAATAACGTTGAAGGAATGGAATCCAGCCTCTTCGACCTTGTTGTACCATTTGGCCATAGAGAGCCTGGCAGCATCCTTGATGGTGTTCTTGGCAAAGATCATCCTCAGTGAATGAGAGAGCGAATACGCCTTCTGCAGGTCAGGATATAGTTCGAAAAGGATTCTGGCTCTCATCTTCTGCCTGTCTGTCCATTTGTCTGCCGACTTGAAGAGCAGGTATCTGCTACGGGCCAGCAATTCTTTCTTTGTATCGCCGTTCTCATAGCGGAATGGAACGTATTCCCGCCCTTCCTGCCTGGCGTTTTCCATCTCGTCATTGGCTTCTTGTATGGCATCCCAGCGGTGTCTGATACGCATCTCCTGTACGGCATCACAGGCAAGTTTCTGAATGTGAAAGCGGTCAATGACACGTTGGGCTTTCGGAAAAGCAGATCGTACAATCTTGTGCATGGAGTCAGACAGGTCAAGTGTTATCTCCGTCACTGCCTCGCGTTTCTCTTCGGGAATATTCTCCAAGGCGTTGATGACATCTTCCGACTTCGTGCCGGATACGACTGCAACAAGACACCCCTCACCGCCATGACGCTCACGGTTGGTTACGATAGTGTACAGCTCTCCGTTGGACAGGCTTGTCTCATCTATAGCCAGATGAGAGCCAATGTTTTCCGGAAACACAAGCCATTCGTCTGCGTGTGGCAGTTCACTCCAGCTACGATAGCCACTCAGAACCTCCTTGTACTGTTTCTTGAACGTATGTGCGTCAATGTAGTAGAAATCCTCAAGCGTACGGCAGGTCACTGGGGATTTCCCCATACGTCTGTTTTAAAAAAGCCGCAAACTCCTTAGAGTAGCGGGTGCCGTCGGCTGTCACTTTCAGTGGGAGAATGAAACTCTTTCCTGTGCGGGTATCTATCCACCTGCGGCGGCGCAGAACCAGTACCACCTTGTGGTCACGGATGGGAAAGTCTGTCACCTCTACGGGAGAGATAAAACCCTTCGATTCAAAATGACTGTCACCCTGAAGGTCTGGATGTATTTTCTCGTCAAGGTGAATGTGCATCTCAGGCTCGTCATAAGCCTTCGTGTCAACGTACTCAATATCAGTTATGATGAAGTGGTCAAGCACTTCCTTGGGCAGCACCATACGTGCCAACATTAGCAAACCTTTGTCTTCCATGATGCAAAGGTAAGCATTTCATATGAATCATACTCATTTACCCCTATGAAAAATCTATTGAG
>NZ_NPIZ01000076.1:0-54675 GCF_002251185.1 Prevotella sp. P5-126 | reverse complement strand
AGCGCCTAATATCAATGGGGTAGCTATGTCAAGTTGAGTAATAACAAACAATATAATAAATTAAAAAACAAACAATTATGCCTACAATTTCACAATTGGTAAGAAAAGGCAGAAAGGTGCTCGTTGAGAAGAGCAAATCTCCCGCTTTGGATTCATGTCCTCAGCGTCGTGGAGTTTGCGTTCGTGTATATACAACGACTCCTAAGAAGCCTAATTCGGCTATGCGTAAGGTAGCCCGTGTACGTCTGACAAACCAGAAAGAGGTAAACTCTTACATTCCTGGAGAAGGACACAACTTGCAGGAGCACTCAATCGTTCTCGTTCGCGGTGGACGTGTGAAGGACCTTCCTGGTGTACGTTATCACATCGTTCGTGGTACTCTTGATACCGCAGGTGTTGCAAGCCGTACACAGCGTCGTTCTAAGTATGGTGCTAAGCGTCCTAAGGCCAAGAAATAATAGCCGGTGAGGGTTATTTGGCTCGAAAAATCAAAAGTAAAACGTTTTGCTGGAGAATTGTTATAGACAGGTTGAGTAAATGCTCATGTGAGAGCGTTGAAGAACAAGCAAGAACAGCCCCACGCAGACAACAAAACAAAAAAAACAAAAAATGAGAAAAGCAAAACCAAAGAAGCGTGTGATCCTTCCAGATCCAGTCTTCAATGACAAAAAAGTGTCTAAGTTCGTTAACCATCTGATGTATGATGGTAAGAAATCAATCTCTTATGAGATTTTCTACAATGCTCTTGAAACCGTAAAGGATAAGATGCAGAATGAAGAGAAATCTGCTCTTGAGATTTGGAAGCAGGCTCTCGACAACATCACTCCTCAGGTTGAGGTTAAGAGTCGTCGTATCGGTGGTGCAACCTTTCAGGTTCCTACTGAAATCCGTCCCGATCGCAAGGAGAGTATCTCTATGAAGAATATGATTTCTTTTGCACGCAAGCGTAGCGGTAAGTCAATGGCTGACAAGCTTGCTGCTGAGATTATGGACGCATTTAACAATCAGGGTGGTGCCTACAAGCGCAAGGAGGACATGCATCGCATGGCTGAGGCTAACCGTGCTTTTGCCCACTTCAGATTCTAATTATAATACAAGGAGAAGAAAGAAATGGCAAATCGCGACTTACATTTGACTCGTAATATCGGTATTATGGCTCACATCGATGCCGGTAAAACCACTACTTCTGAGCGTATCCTTTTCTATACAGGAAAGACTCATAAGATTGGTGAGGTGCACGATGGCGCTGCTACCATGGACTGGATGGCTCAGGAGCAGGAGCGTGGTATCACTATTACCTCTGCTGCTACTACCTGTAACTGGACTTGGCAGGGTAAATCATTCAAAATCAACTTGATTGACACTCCAGGACACGTTGACTTCACTGCTGAGGTTGAACGTTCACTGCGTGTTCTTGACGGAGCTGTTGCTACTTATAGTGCTGCTGACGGTGTACAGCCTCAGTCTGAAACTGTTTGGCGTCAGGCAGATAAGTACAATGTTCCACGTATCGGTTATGTAAACAAGATGGACCGTTCTGGTGCTGACTTCTTTGAGACTGTACAGCAGATGCGCGACATTCTTGGTGCTAACCCTGTAGTTATCCAGGTGCCCATTGGTGCTGAGGAGAACTTTAAAGGTGTGGTTGACCTTATCAAGATGAAGGCTATCCTGTGGCACGACGAGACCATGGGTGCTGAATATGATTTAGAGGAAATTCCTGCTGATCTTCAGGATGAGTGCGACGAGTGGCGTAATAAGCTGCTTGAAGCTGCCGCTGAATATGATGAGGCCTTGATGGAGAAATACTTTGATGATCCTAACTCAATCACTGAGGATGAGGTTATCGCCGCTATCCGTAAGGGTTGTGTAAGCATGGCCTGCACTCCTATGGTTTGTGGTTCTTCATATAAGAACAAGGGCGTACAGCCTCTGCTCGACTATGTTTGTGCATTCCTCCCATCTCCTATCGACATTGAGGTAGTTAAGGGTACTAACCCTGATACTGATGAGGAAGAAGATCGTAAGCCCAGCGAGTCAGAGCCTACTTCAGCTCTTGCGTTCAAGATTGCTACCGACCCATACATGGGCCGTCTGGTATTCTTCCGCGTTTACTCAGGTAGCGTAAAAGCTGGTTCTTACGTTTACAACCCACGTTCAGGTAAGAAAGAGCGTATCAGCCGTCTGTTCCAGATGAACTCAAACAAGGAAATTCCTATGGAGTCTATCGACGCTGGTGATATCGGTGCGGGTGTTGGTTTCAAGGATATCCGTACTGGTGATACTCTCTGTGATGAAGATCATCCTATCGTACTTGAGTCTATGAGTTTCCCTGATACTGTGATTTCTATTGCCGTAGAACCTAAGTCACAGGCCGACATTGCTAAGCTTGACAATGGTCTTGCTAAGCTTGCCGAGGAAGACCCAACCTTTACTGTCCGTACTGATGAGCAGAGTGGTCAGACTATTATCTCAGGTATGGGTGAGCTTCACCTCGATATCATCATCGACCGTCTGAAGCGCGAATTCAAAGTAGAATGTAACCAGGGTAAGCCTCAGGTTAACTACAAAGAAGCCATCACCAAGACGGTTAACCTCCGTGAGGTTTATAAGAAGCAGTCAGGTGGTCGCGGTAAGTTCGCTGACATCATTGTTAATGTTGGACCAGTTGATGACGATTGGGATATCAAGGAGAATGGTGGACTTCAGTTCGTCAACGAAGTTAAGGGAGGTAACATTCCTAAGGAATTCATTCCATCAATCCAGAAAGGATTTGAGACAGCCATGAAGAACGGTATCCTCGGTGGTTACCCCGTTGATTCACTTAAGGTAGTTGTTGTTGACGGTTCGTTCCACCCAGTTGACTCTGACCAGCTCTCATTCGAAATCGCCGCTCAAATGGCTTATAAGGAAGCTTGTGCACAGGCTAAGCCCGTACTTATGGAGCCTATCATGAAACTCGAAGTTGTTACTCCAGAGGAGAACATGGGTGACGTGATCGGTGACTTGAACAAGCGTCGTGGCCAGGTAGAAGGAATGGAAGAAGGTCGCAGCGGTGCTCGCATCGTTAAGGCTCAGGTACCTCTGTCAGAGATGTTCGGTTATGTAACCGCTCTCCGTACCATTACTTCTGGTCGTGCAACCAGTTCTATGGAATATGATCACCACGCTCCTCTGTCAAGCACATTGGCTAAGGCTGTGCTCGAGGAAGTTAAGGGACGTGCCGATCTCGTATAATGCAATTTAGGAGTGCCGCTGAGCAAATGACTCTTTAGCGGCCTCCTTTCAATATTTTTATTCATCAATTTATAATTCAAGACAAATGAGTCAGAAAATTCGTATCAAGCTGAAGTCTTATGACCACAAGTTGGTTGACAAGTCTGCAGAGAAAATCGTGAAAGCTGTTAAGGCTACAGGCGCTATCATCAGCGGTCCTATCCCCTTGCCAACCCACAAGCGCATCTTCACTGTTAACCGTTCAACCTTCGTTAACAAGAAATCTCGCGAGCAGTTCCAGCTCTCAGATTACAAACGTCTGATTGACATCTATAGCTCTACAGCAAAAACTGTTGATGCTTTGATGAAGCTCGAACTCCCCAGCGGTGTTGAAGTTGAGATCAAGGTCTAGTAACGATTAAGTAAGATACAAAAACGAATTTATTTATTATTATTAAAAAGTAATTGAAATGCCAGGATTAATTGGAAAGAAAATCGGAATGACATCCGTATTCAGTGCCGACGGTAAGAATGTACCGTGCACTGTTATCGAAGCCGGTCCTTGTGTTGTTACTCAAGTAAAGACCGTCGAGAAAGACGGTTATGCTGCCCTTCAGCTGGCCTTTGGTGACAAGAAAGAAAAGAACACCACTAAGGCTATGCAAGGTGTATTCAAGAAAGCAGGTACAACACCTAAGGCTCACTTGGCCGAGTTCAAATTTGACGAAGAGCATAATCTCGGTGATGTTATCACTGTAGAGTTGTTTAGCGACAATGACTTCGTTGACGTTGTAGGAACTTCTAAGGGTAAGGGTTTCCAGGGCGTTATGAAGCGTCATGGCTTCGGTGGTGTTGGCCAGGCTACCCACGGTCAGGATGACCGCGCACGTAAGCCAGGTTCTATCGGTGCTTGTTCGTACCCTGCTAAGGTGTTTAAGGGAATGCGCATGGGCGGTCACATGGGTAGTGAGCGCGTAACCACGCAGAATCTCAAAGTATTGAAAGTAATACCGGAACACAATCTTATCCTTGTCAAAGGTAGTGTTGCTGGTTGTAATGGTTCAACCGTTTTAATTCAGAAGTAAGCAATGGAAATTAACGTATTAGATATCAATGGTCAGGAGACCGGAAGAAAGGTTACGTTAAACGAATCTATCTTCGGAATTGAACCAAATGACCACGTTCTTTATTTGGACGTAAAGCAGTATCTCGCTAACCAGCGTCAGGGTACACATAAGGCTAAGGAAAGAAGTGAGCATGCAGGTTCAACCCGTAAGCTCGGTCGTCAGAAAGGTGGCGGCGGTGCACGTCATGGTGATATTAACTCTCCTCTGTTGCGTGGTGGTGGTCGCGTATTCGGTCCCCGTCCGCGTGACTATCGTTTCAAACTCAACAAAAAAGTAAAGGTTCTTGCACGTAAGTCTGCTCTGTCTTACAAGGCACAGGAGAATGCAATCATTGTTGTTGAAGACTTCAATTTTGAGGCTCCAAAAACTAAAGATTTCATAAAAGTTGCTAAAAATCTTAAAGTTGAGGGCAAAAAACTGCTGATGGTTTTGCCAGAAGCAAATAAAAATGTATATTTGGCAGCTCGTAATTTGCAGCGCTCTGAAATTGCCCTTGCAGCACAGCTCAATTCATACAAAGTTTTGAATGCTGATGTGATGGTGATCACTGAGAATTCGCTCAAGGCTATCGAGGCTGTTTTAAACAAATAAAGGAGACATAGAATATGACATATATCATCAAGCCTCTGATTTCAGAGAAAATGAATAATATCACAGAGAAGTCTTCTGCTGACAGAACTTTCAAGGCTAAGACCGGTGCTCACAAGGGTGAGATGGTTACTAAGAAGGCTCAGGCTAAATACGGTTTTATCGTAAAGCCTGAAGCCAAAAAGCTTGAGATTAAGTCAGAGGTCGAAGCTCTGTATAATGTTACAGTAGAGAATGTGAACACACTTCGCTATGCCGGCAAGCGCTCTCAGCGTTACACCAAGGCAGGACTCGTGAGAGGCCAGAAGAATGCGTTCAAGAAGGCAATCGTTACTCTTAAGGAGGGCGACACTATTGATTTTTATAGCAATATTTAAAATAAAAAATGGCAGTACGTAAATTTAAACCCGTTACTCCGGGTCAAAGACACAAGATTATTGGCACGTTCGAGGATATTACTGCATCCGTGCCAGAGAAGTCTCTCGTTTACGGTAAGCGTTCTACCGGTGGTCGAAACAACACTGGTAAGATGACCGTTCGTTATATGGGCGGTGGTCACAAGAAGAAGTATCGTTTGGTCGACTTCAAGCGAGAGAAAGATGGTGTTCCAGCCGTAGTAAAGACAATTGAATACGATCCGAACCGTTCGGCTCGTATTGCATTGCTTTTCTATGCTGATGGTGAAAAACGTTATATCATTGCTCCTAACGGACTGCAGGTTGGTGCAACCTTGATGTCAGGAGAGGATGCAGCGCCTGAGGTAGGTAATGCACTCCCATTGGCTAACATTCCCGTTGGTACCGTCATCCACAACATTGAGATGCGTCCCGGTCAAGGTGCTAAGCTCGTTCGTTCGGCTGGTAATTTCGCTCAGTTGACTTCTCGTGAGGGCAGTTATTGTGTTATTAAGCTTCCTTCAGGAGAGACTCGTCAGATTCTCTCTGCTTGTAAGGCTACAGTTGGTAGTGTAGGAAACTCTGACCACGCACTTGAGCAGTCTGGTAAGGCTGGTCGCTCACGCTGGTTGGGCCGTCGTCCTCACAACCGTGGTGTTGTTATGAACCCGCATGATCACCCAATGGGTGGTGGTGAAGGACGTCAGTCTGGAGGTCACCCACGTTCACGCAAGGGCTTGTACGCTAAGGGTCTCAAGACTCGTGCACCTAAGAAGCTTTCAAACAAGTATATTATTGAAAGAGCTAACAAGAAGTAATCACGAAGTTAATTAGAGTAAATTATGAGTCGTTCATTAAAAAAAGGCCCTTACATCAACGTATCTCTCGAGAAGAAAGTTCTTGCCATGAATGAGAGTGGCAAAAAGAGTGTCGTTAAGACATGGGCTAGAGCTTCAATGATTTCCCCCGATTTCGTGGGACATACAGTTGCAGTTCACAACGGAAATAAGTTCATTCCTGTTTACATTACTGAAAACATGGTTGGTCACAAGCTCGGAGAGTTTGCCCCCACTCGTCGCTTCGGCGGACATGCTGGTAATAAGAAATAACAGGCTAATCCACCAGAAATAAAAAGAATAAAATAATGGGAGCAAGAAAAAAAATTGCGGCTAATAAAAGACAAGAAGCCAAAAAGACACAGTATTTTGCAAAGCTGAAAGGTGTTCCTTCTTCTCCACGCAAGATGCGCTATGTCGTTGATATGATTCGCGGCATGGAAGTTAATCGTGCACTTGGCGTACTGAGATTCTCGAAGAAGGCCGCTTCGGCTGACGTTGAGAAACTTTTGCGTTCAGCTATTGCCAACTGGGAAGCCAAAAACGATCGCAAGGCTGAAGATGGCGAACTTTACGTAACACGCGTCTTCGTTGATGAAGGTGTTACAATGAAACGTATGAGACCGGCACCTCAGGGTCGTGGATACCGCATTCGTAAGCGTTCTAACCACGTTACTCTGTTTGTTGACGCTAAAACTAATGATAAATAATAAGTATGGGACAGAAAATAAATCCAATTAGCAACCGTCTTGGAATTATCAAAGGTTGGGATTCAAATTGGTTCGGAGGCAAGGACTTCGGAGATAACTTGGTAGAGGATCAGAAAATCCGCAAGTACCTCAACGAACGTCTGGCTAAAGCTAGCGTATCAAAAATTGTCATCGAACGTACATTGAAGCTCGTTACCATTACTATTTGTACCGCTCGCCCCGGTATTGTCATTGGTAAAGGTGGACAGGATGTCGATAAATTGAAAGAGGAACTGAAGAAGCTCTATGATAAAGAGATTCAAATCAATATCTTCGAAGTGAAGAGACCTGAGCTCGATGCAACAATCGTTGCCAACAACATCGCTCGCCAGATAGAAGGCAAAATCGCTTACCGCCGTGCTATCAAGATGGCTGTTGCCAACACCATGCGTGCAGGAGCAGAAGGTATTAAAGTACAGATCTCCGGTCGTTTGAACGGTGCTGAAATTGCACGCAGCGAAATGATCAAAGAAGGTCGTACTCCACTCCACACTTTCCGTGCTGATATTGACTACTGCCAGGCAGAGGCTCTTACAAAAGTTGGACTGCTGGGATTGAAGGTTTGGATTTGCCGTGGAGAAGTTTACGGTAAGGTTGATCTGGCTCCAAACTTCACTCAGGAGAAAGGCATGGGTCGCTCTAATGGTGGTAACAATGGTGGCAGAAAGTTCCGTAATAGAAAAAAGTAATTAACGTTAAAGTAAGAAGCTAACATGTTACAGCCTAAGAGAGTAAGATATAGAAGACCTCAAGATGGACGTGGCAATAAAGGCAACGCTCACAGAGGTACGCAACTGGCCTTCGGTTCTTTCGGTATCAAGACACTTGACGCCAAGTGGATTGACAGCCGTCAGATTGAGGCAGCCCGTGTTGCTATCAACCGTTATATGAACCGTGAAGGTCAGGTATGGATCCGCATCTTCCCCGACAAACCTATCACCCGCAAGCCTGCTGATGTACGTATGGGTAAAGGTAAAGGTGACCCCGCAGGATGGGTTGCTCCGGTAACTCCCGGACGCATCCTCTTCGAGGTTGAAGGTGTTCCTTTTGAGACAGCCAAAGAGGCTCTTCGCCTCGGCGCTCAGAAGTTGCCTGTTAAGACTAAGTTTGTTGTTCGACGTGATTACGATAAAAACGCTTAATTTATGAAGACAAAGGAAATCAAAGAGCTCGAGACCAAAGAATTGGCCGAGAAATTGGAGACTGAAGTTGCCAAGTACAACATGATGAAGATTAATCATGCAGTAACTCCTGTGGAAAATCCATCTCAGATTAAAGCAGCACGTCGTGATATCGCTCGTATGAAGACGGAGCTCCGTCAAAGAGAACTTAACAAATAATAATGGTTCAGATGGAAACAAGAAATTTAAGAAAGACAAGACAGGGTGTTGTCATCAGCAACAAAATGGATAAAACCATTGTTATTGCCGCTAAGTTCAAAGAGAAGCACCCTATTTATGGTAAGTTTGTCCAGAAGACAAAGAAGTACCATGCTCATGATGAGAATAACGAGTGCAACGTAGGTGACACCGTTCTTGTTATGGAGACCCGTCCCTTGTCGAAGACAAAGAGATGGAGATTAGTACAAATCGTAGAAAAAGCTAAGTAATTATGATACAAGCAGAATCAAGACTGACAGTAGCAGACAACAGCGGCGCTCGCGAGGCCCTTTGCATTCGTGTATTGGGTGGTACACGCCGTCGTTATGCAAGTGTAGGTGATGTGATCGTTGTTGCTATCAAGAACGCCATCCCTACTAGTGATGTTAAAAAGGGTGCAGTATCAAAGGCTTTGGTTGTTCGCACAAAGAAAGAGATTCGTCGTGCTGATGGTTCTTATATCCGTTTCGACGATAATGCTTGTGTGCTTTTGAACAATGCTGGTGAGCTCCGCGGAAGCCGTATTTTCGGTCCTGTTGCACGTGAGTTGCGTGCTGTAAATATGAAGGTCGTTTCACTGGCACCTGAGGTTCTTTAACATTATAAAGTATTAAAGAAATGAGTAAGTTACATATTAAAAAAGGTGATGAGGTAATCGTCCTCGCTGGTAAGAATAAAAACAGCAAGGGAAAGGTGCTCAAAGTCTTGGTAAAGGAAGAAAAGGCTATTGTTGAAGGAGTCAATATGGTTTCTAAGAGCACTAAGCCTAATGCCCAGAACCCTCAGGGAGGTATTATCAAGCAAGAAGCTCCTATTCATATCTCAAATATTAGTCTGATTGACCCGAAGAGCGGTAAGCCTACTCGTGTTTCTATCAAACATGATGGCAAAAACGTAATCCGTGTCTCTAAAAAGTCAGGGGAGGAAATTAAGTAATGGATACAGCACAGTTAAAGAAAGAGTATAAGGAGAAAATTGCTCCAGCTCTCCAGAAGCAGTTCAACTACACTTCAGCCATGCAGATTCCTGTCCTGAAGAAAATTGTTATCAACCAGGGTTTGGGTGATGCAACTCAGGATAAGAAAATCATTGATGTTGCTATCAATGAAATTTCTACTATCGCTGGACAGAAGGCCGTTGCAACCTATTCCAAGAAGGATATTGCTAACTTCAAACTTCGTAAGAAGATGCCTATCGGTGTTATGGTAACTTTGCGTCGTGAGCGTATGTATGAGTTCCTTGAGAGACTCGTACGTGTTGCTTTGCCTCGTATCCGTGACTTCAAGGGTATCGAAAGCAAGTTTGATGGTCGTGGTAACTATACTCTTGGTGTTCAGGAGCAGATTATCTTCCCTGAAATCAACATTGACTCAGTGGACCGCATCCAGGGTATGAACATTACCTTCGTTACTTCGGCTACTACCGACGAAGAAGGTTATGCTCTCCTCAAAGCTTTCGGTCTGCCATTCAAAAACGCTAAAAAAGATTAATAGATATGGCAAAAGAATCTATGAAGGCTCGCGAGGTAAAGCGTGCTAAGATGGTTGCTCAATACGCCGAGAAACGTGCTGCCCTGAAGAAAATCATCGCAACAACAGAGGATCCCGCAGAAGCTTACGAGGCAGCTCGTAAACTTCAAAGCATTCCTAAGAATGCTAATCCTATCCGTCTGCACAACCGTTGCAAGATTACAGGACGCCCCAAAGGTTATATGCGTCAGTTTGGACTGTCGCGTATTCAGTTCCGTGAGATGGCCTCAAACGGTCTGATTCCAGGCGTAAAGAAAGCAAGTTGGTAATCAACATTTGAATCGAAAGAGATTATTTATTTAATATTGTCGGGGTTGTCCCGATTAATTAAACATTTTATTTTATGACAGATCCAATAGCAGATTATCTGACAAGACTCAGAAACGCAATTATGGCTCATCACCGTGTTGTTGAAGTTCCTGCGTCTAACTTGAAGAAGGAAATCACTAAGATCCTCTTCGAGAAGGGTTACATCTTGAACTACAAGTTCGTAGAAGATGGACCTCAGGGAAGTATCAAAGTTGCTTTGAAGTATGACCCTGCAACAAAGGCAAATGCCATTAAGTGTTTGAAACGCGTATCGACTCCAGGTCTTCGCAAATACACTGGCTACAAAGACATGCCGAGAGTTATTAACGGATTAGGTATTGCAATCTTATCTACATCCCAAGGTGTAATGACAGACAAAGAAGCTTCTGATTTGAAGATTGGTGGCGAAATACTTTGTTATGTATATTAAATTGGAGGAATAGCATATGTCAAGAATAGGTAAATTGCCAATTAGTATTCCTGCTGGTGTTACTGTAGCTCAGGGTCAGGATGGAATTGTAACCGTTAAGGGTCCCAAAGGTGAACTCTCTCAAAAGGTTGATTCTTCTATCAAGGTGACTATTGCTGATGGTCACGTTTCTTTCGAAATTGACGAGAATAGTCCTGTTAATCTCAAACAGAAACAGGCTTTCCATGGTCTTTACCGTGCCCTTGTACACAACATGGTTGTTGGTGTAAGTGAAGGTTATAAGAAGGAAATGGAACTGATCGGTGTAGGTTATCGTGTTTCAAACCAGGGTAATCTTATCGAGTTCTCTCTCGGTTATACTCACCCCATTTTCCTTCAGCTTCCAAGTGAAGTAAAGGTTGAGACTAAGTCTGAGCGCAACCAGAATCCTCAGATTGTACTTGAGTCTTGCGACAAACAGTTGCTCGGACTCATCTGTGCTAAGATTCGTTCTTTCCGTATGCCTGAACCTTATAAAGGAAAGGGTATCTTGTTCAAGGGCGAGGTTATCCGTCGTAAATCGGGTAAGTCAGCTTCAGCTAAGTAATAATCATTAAACGAATTGAAGATTATGACAACAAAGAAAGTAGAAAGACGAATTAAGATCAAATACAGAATTCGTAAGAACGTTTTCGGCACAGCCGAGCGTCCCCGCTTGAGCGTTTTCCGTAGTAACAAGCAGATTTATGCTCAGGTGATAAATGATTTGGAAGGTAAAACTCTTGCATCTGCATCTTCTCTCGGTCTTGAGGCTATGCCTAAGATCGAACAGGCTGAGAAGGTTGGCGAATTGGTAGCCCAGAAGGCCAAGGAGGCTGGCGTTGAAAGCGTGGTCTTTGACCGTAACGGTTATCTCTATCATGGCCGAGTAAAGTCTTTG
Source organism: Prevotella sp. P5-126 (assembly GCF_002251185.1). Lineage (NCBI taxonomy): Bacteria > Pseudomonadati > Bacteroidota > Bacteroidia > Bacteroidales > Prevotellaceae > Prevotella > Prevotella sp. P5-126. Next base: position 43,198 of record NZ_NPIZ01000076.1, on the reverse strand, counting down.
GCTGATGCAGCTCGTAAAGGTGGACTTAATTTCTAAACGATTATGGCAATAAATAAAGTTAAAGTAAATAGTGACGTTGAGTTGAAAGACAGATTGGTTGCCATCAACCGTGTTACCAAAGTAACTAAGGGAGGTCGCACCTTTACTTTCGCAGCCATTGTTGTTGTCGGTGACGGCAACGGTATCATTGGTTGGGGTCTTGGCAAAGCTGGTGAAGTTACCGCAGCTATCGCCAAGGGTGTAGAAGCAGCCAAGAAGAATCTTGTAAAGGTTCCCGTACTCAAGGGAACCATTCCTCACGAGATGGAAGCACGTTACAGTGGTGCTCAGGTCTTCTTGAAGCCTGCTGCTGCTGGTACCGGTCTTGTTGCCGGTGGTGCTATGCGTGCTGTGCTTGAGAGCGTAGGTATTAAGGATATTCTGGCCAAGTCAAAGGGTTCTTCTAACCCTCACAACTTGGTTAAGGCAACAATCGTTGCTTTGAGCCAGATTCGTGATGCTTATACTATTGCCGGCACACGTGGAATCAGTATGGATAAAGTATTTAGAGGATAATAAGGAGATATTAACTATGGCAACAATTAAGATTAAGCAAATTAAAAGCAAAATCGGTTACCCTGTAGATCAGAAGCGTACTCTTCAGGCTCTTGGCCTTCGCAAGATCTCTCAGGTAGTTGAGGTGGAGGATACTCCTGTCATCCGTGGTATGGTACGTAAAGTCCATCACTTAGTGACTGTTATCGATTAATTATCATTTATTAAACAGATTCGAATATGAAACTTCATACTTTAAAGCCCGCTGAAGGATCTACACATTCAAGCCGTCGAATCGGACGTGGTCCCGGTTCAGGTCTTGGTGGTACTTCTACGCGTGGACACAAGGGTGCAAAGGCTCGTTCAGGTTACAAGAGAAAGATTGGTTTCGAAGGTGGTCAGATGCCTCTTCAGCGCCGTGTTCCTAAGGCTGGTTTCAAAAATATCAACCACAAGGAGTATTTCGCAGTAAACCTTTCTACACTTCAGAAGCTTGCTGAAAAGCATGGTTATGCCAAGATTGGTGTTGCTGAACTCGTTGAAGCAGGTCTTACCAATGGTAAAGAGTTGGTTAAGGTTCTCGGAAACGGTGAACTGAAAGTCAAGGTAGATGTAGAAGCTAATGCATTCTCAAAAACTGCCGAAGAAGCAATCAAGGCAGTAGGTGGTAACGCAACAATTATCTAAAAAAGATGAAGAAGTTTATAGAGACACTGAAGAACATTTGGAAGATTGAGGATTTGCGTCAGCGCATCCTCATCACCTTCTTGTTTGTAGCAATATACCGTTTTGGTTCGTTCGTAGTTCTGCCTGGTATTAATCCTAGCATGCTCGACAAACTGCAGTCACAAACGCAAGGTGGCCTTATGTCACTTTTGGATATGTTCTCCGGTGGTGCATTTTCCAACGCATCAATTTTTGCGCTTGGAATCATGCCTTACATCTCTGCTTCTATCGTTATGCAGCTTCTTGCTGTTGCTGTACCTTATTTCCAAAAGATGCAGCGTGAAGGCGAGAGTGGCCGCAAAAAGATAATGACTTATACTCGGTATCTGACAGTAGGTATCCTGCTGTTTCAGGCACCGAGTTATCTCATTAACTTGAAAATGCAGGCTGGTCAAGCTTTGGCCTCGGGAATCAACTGGACGATTTTCTCAATCCCCGCATGTTTTATTCTCGCAGCAGGAAGTATGTTCATCCTTTGGTTGGGTGAGCGCATTACAGATAAAGGTATAGGCAATGGTATTTCTCTAATCATTATGATTGGTATCATCGCACGTCTGCCTCAAGCTTTCATCCAGGAAGTAGGCTCGCGTTTTACCGCTATTACCAGTGGTGGACTTGTGATGTTCCTTGTAGAGATTATCATTCTCTATGCAGTTGTTTGCGCATCTATCATTCTGGTACAGGGAGTTCGTAAGATTCCCGTACAGTACGCAAAACGTCTTGTAGGTAATAGTCAGGTTGGTGGTGCACGTCAGTACATCCCACTCAAGTTGTTTGCCGCCAATGTGATGCCAATTATCTTTGCTCAGGCATTGATGTTCATCCCCTTGGCATTTGTGCAGTATGCAGCTCCTGAGAATGCAAGTTGGTTTGTTCGTTCGTTGTTGAATCATCACAGTTGGACTTACAATATTATCTTTGCAGTTCTTATCATTCTATTCACCTATTTCTATACAGCTATTACGCTTAATCCAACCCAAATGGCTGAGGATATGAAACGTAACAATGGATTTATTCCTGGTATTAAGCCTGGAAAACCGACTGCTGATTACATCGACACTATTATGTCGCGTATCACATTCCCTGGTTCGTTGTTTATTGCTTTCATTGCTGTTATGCCCGCTTTGGCTGGATTGTTGAATGTTCAGGATGCCTTCTCTCAGTTCTTTGGTGGAACATCTTTGTTGATTCTTGTTGGTGTTGTTATTGATACACTCCAGCAGATTGAGAGTCACTTGTTGATGAAACACTACGATGGACTATTGAGTTCTGGCCGTATTCATGGACGTGGCGGTGTAGCAGCCTACTAATCTGTATGAAGATATTTCTAAAAACAGAGGACGAAATAAACTTGATGCGCGATGCTAACCAACTTGTTGGTAAAACGCTCGGGCATCTTGCGAAATATATTAAGCCTGGCGTAACGACCCTTCAGTTGGATCAGATGGCAGAGGAATTTATCCGTGACCATGGAGCTATTCCGACTTTTAAGGGATTTCCAAATCCATATGGAGGGCCGTTCCCTGCCAGTATTTGTACATCAGTCAATGATGTCGTAGTTCATGGAGTACCTAATGCACAGACCGTATTAAAGGAAGGTGATATAATCTCCATTGATTGTGGTACGTTATTGAATGGATTTTGCGGTGACTCTTGCTATACGTTCTGCGTTGGGGAAGTCAGTGATGAAGTTAAGAAATTACTTCGCACAACTAAAGAATCTTTGTACAAAGGCATTGAAAATGCAGTTGCAGGAAATCATTTGGGTGACATCAGCAGTGCTGTTCAAGATCATTGTGAAGTACAAAATTACGGTGTTGTCCGTGAGTTAACCGGTCATGGTATTGGTCATGAGATGCATGAAGATCCTCCTGTACCTAATTATGGTCGTAGAGGAAACGGTATTCTCTTGAAGGCCAATATGTGTATAGCGATTGAACCGATGATAACGATGGGAAAACGCGAAATTTGGCTTGATGCCGATAAGTGGACCATTCGTACTCGAGATGGTAAACCTGCTGCACACTTTGAGCATACCATAGCAATTAGAAAAGGCAAGGCTGAAATTTTATCCTCATTTGAAGAAGTTGAAACGATAGAAGGAAAACAATATTAGTATGGCAAAACAAGGCGCTATTGAGCAAGATGGTACAATTGTCGAGGCATTGTCCAACGCAATGTTCCGAGTTGAATTGGCAAATGGTGTGCCCATTATAGCACACATTTCTGGTAAGATGCGTATGCATTATATCAAAATTCTTCCCGGAGACAAGGTGAAGGTTGAGATGAGCCCCTACGATCTTACTAAAGGACGAATTGTATTTAGATACAAATAAATAAGGAGAAAATTATAATGAAGACAAGAGCATCATTGAAAAAACGTACCCCAGAGTGCAAGATTGTACGTCGTAAGGGACGTCTGTTCGTTATCAACAAGAAGAACCCTAAGTATAAAATGCGTCAGGGCTAATGTTAAATAAGCATAAAGGATACATGAAGTTTCGCAAATTCTGTGTATCTTTGCATGCTTTTTAGCAGAAATTCGAATTTTAATTATTTATTTTAAGTAACAAATGGCAATTAGAATTGTTGGAGTAGATTTGCCCCAAGAGAAGCGTGGCGAAATCGCATTGACCTATATCTATGGTATTGGTCGAAGTAGTTCAGCAAAGATTTTGGACAAGGCCGGCGTGAGCCGCGACCTGAAAGTCAGCGAATGGAGTGACGACCAGGCAGCCAAGATCCGTGAGATTATCGGTGCTGAATTCAAAGTAGAAGGTGATCTTCGTAGTGAGATCCAGTTGAATATCAAGCGACTGATGGATATTGGTTGCTATCGTGGTGTCCGTCATCGTCACGGTCTTCCTGTTCGTGGTCAGAGCACCAAGAACAATGCACGTACCCGCAAGGGTAAGAAGAAGACTGTTGCAAACAAGAAGAAGGCCACGAAGTAATTCACAATTCACAAAAATCAGTAACAGTTAAGAATTAAGAATTATGGCAAAGAAAACAGTCACTTCAAAGAAAAGAAACGTGAAAGTAAATGCCCTTGGTCAGCTTCACGTACACAGTTCTTTCAATAACATTATTGTATCATTAGCCAACGATGAGGGTCAGGTTATTTCTTGGTCTTCAGCAGGTAAAATGGGTTTCCGTGGTTCTAAAAAGAACACTCCTTATGCTGCACAGATGGCTGCTGAGGATTGTGCAAAGGTCGCTTTTGACCTTGGTCTTCGCAAGGTTAAGGCCTATGTGAAAGGTCCCGGTAACGGTCGTGAGTCAGCTATCCGTGCGGTGCATGGTGCAGGAATTGAGGTTATCGAGATTATCGATGCAACTCCACTGCCACACAACGGATGTCGTCCTCCGAAGCGTCGTCGTGTATAATTGAAAGGAACATTATTATTATTTATTAGACATCTATTAAGATTATGGCAAGATATATTGGACCGAAATCAAAAATTGCTCGTCGATTTGGTGAAGCCATCTTCGGCGCAGACAAAGTTTTGTCCCGCAGGAACTTCCCTCCGGGACAGCATGGCAACAATCGCCGTCGCAAACAGTCGGAGTATGCTGTCATGTTGGCAGAGAAGCAGAAAGCCAAGTACACCTATGGTGTTCTTGAGCGTCAGTTCCGTAATTTGTTCGAGAAGTCAGCTAAAGCAGCTGGTATCACCGGTGAGGTTCTTCTCCAGCACTTGGAGAGCCGCCTTGACAATGTGGTGTTCCGCTTGGGTATTGCTCCCACTCGTGCCGCTGCCCGTCAGTTGGTTAGTCACAAGCACATTATCGTTGATGGCAATGTTGTGAACATTCCTTCTTATGCTGTTAAGCCTGGTCAGATTGTTGGTGTTCGTGAGAAGTCTAAGTCTCTCGAGGTTATCGACGCTGCCCTTGCAGGTTTCAACCACAGCAAATATCCTTGGATTGAATGGGATGAGCAGACCAAGAGTGGTAAGTATCTCCACGTTCCTGAACGTGCCGACATTCCTGAGAACATTAAGGAGCAGTTAATCGTTGAGTTGTACTCTAAATAAATCATTAAATTAATGGCGATATTAGCATTTCAAAAACCTGATAAAGTCGTAATGTTGGAGGCCAATGACAAGTTCGGCAAGTTCGAATTTCGTCCTCTTGAGCCAGGTTTTGGTGTAACCATTGGTAACGCCTTGCGCCGCATTCTTCTTTCATCGCTCGAGGGTTATGCAATCAACACCATTCGTATTGCTGGTGTTGAGCATGAATTCTCTTCAGTACCTGGTGTAAAGGAAGATGTAACCAACATTATCTTGAATCTGAAGCAAGTAAGATTCAAGCAAGTAGTGGAAGAATTCGAGAACGAAAAAGTCTCTATCACCGTTGAGAATTCTACCGAGTTCAAAGCTGGAGATATAGGTAAGTATCTGACTGGATTTGAAGTGTTAAATCCCGATTTGGTGATTTGTCATTTAGATTCCAAAGCTTCGATGCAGATTGATCTAACAATTAATAAAGGTCGTGGTTACGTTCCCGCAGACGAGAACCGTGAGTATTGTACCGATGTTAATGTAATAGCAATCGATTCAATCTACACCCCAATCCGTAACGTTAAGTATTTTGTTGAACCTTATCGTGTTGAACAAAAGACAGACTACGACAAGCTTGTGCTTGAAGTAACAACGGATGGTTCCATTCACCCGAAAGATGCTTTGAAAGAAGCCGCCAAGATATTGATTTATCACTTCATGCTTTTCTCTGACGAGAAGATTACATTGGAGAATAATGATGTTGAAGGCAACCAGGAGTTTGACGAGGAAGTATTGCACATGCGTCAGTTGCTCAAGACTAAGTTGGTAGATATGAACCTTTCGGTTCGTGCGCTTAACTGTTTGAAAGCAGCCGATGTCGAGACCCTTGGTGATCTTGTACAGTACAACAAGACCGACTTGCTTAAATTCCGTAACTTCGGTAAGAAATCGCTCACTGAGCTTGATGATTTGCTCGAGAGTCTGAATCTGTCGTTTGGAACCGATATTACAAAGTATAAACTGGACCAGGCATAATAAGGCCATTAGTCCTCTAAGAAAAAACGAAAAATGAGACACAATAAGAAATTCAATCATTTGAGCCGTACTGCAGATCATCGCGCAGCTATGCTTGCCAACATGGCTATTTCGCTGATCATGCACAAAAGAATCACTACGACTCTTGCCAAGGCAAAGGCCCTCAAGAAGTATGTTGAGCCCCTGATTACACGCTCAAAGGACGATTCAACCAATTCACGTCGTGTAGTATTTAGCTACCTTCAGAATAAGGAAGCTCTGAAAGAGCTCTTCGGAGTTGTTGCAGAGAAGGTTGGTGACCGTCCCGGTGGTTACACCCGTATCATCAAGCTCGGTACCCGTCAGGGTGACGCTGCTTCTGTAGCTTTCATCGAGCTTGTTGACTTTGATGAGAACATGGCCAAGACCGTTAAGTCTGAAGCTAAGAAGACTCGCCGTTCACGCAAGTCAACTGCTGCTAAGACTGAGGCTCCCGCTGAGGCACCTGTTGCAGAAGCTCCCGTAGCTGAAGCACCTGCTGCAGAAGAGGCAAAAGCAGAGTAATCATCGATTAATCTCAAATAGTAGAATCCCGCTTACATAAAGTGAGCGGGATTTTTTTAGATATTATTTTTGCTTTTATTGCCATTAAGCCAATCAGGTTACAGTGCTTTTATGTATGGTTTATGATCTCTTATATTAAGTTTAATACACTATGTTTAGCGGATTGAAGTCGCTGTCTTTAATTATTGTCGCAGACACCTTGTTATATCGGAGAAGTTGCCTTTTGGTATTGGCATATTTTTGATTCAATGAATAGTGTGTAGATTTTCAGTTGTGAAATGGACATCTTACTATATTGGAGTAGTTGCCTTTTGGTATTGGCATATATAGGATCAATGATGTTGCGATGGACTTTGAGCTATGGAACTGTGACTTTGAACCTAATGTAAGTGCTTTATATATCTCTTGAAGGTACCGTTCAACGATGGTATATGTGGCATCAAGTAAAGAAGAAGTTGTTCTACTGTATATGTAAAACAGTCCTTTTGCAAAGGTGTCATAACGCATATAATTGCGACGACAGCCTTTTATGATAAGCGGCATATTTTTTTCAAATGGTTTTATAGCTGCTAAAAAATAAGTTTATAGATAGTATAGGATAACAAGAAACGGAATCGGTATTTGAATGAACATGTTTGAGGTAGAAATCTTATGGTCCTTTCTGTCTTTAGTTGCTGCATTGAAGGCATTAGTTCTATATTAATAGAACCAGTCTTAGTTACAATAAGAAGATAACGCAATTCAAAGAATAGCAATGATCGTCATAAGTATGTGTAGATACCGTAGATAATAATAATGATTGTATGATAGAGAATGTAGAAGTGATGGTGATTTTGTTCATCATGGTGATATTAGGCTATGTGCTTTATAAGTTGGGTTACATGGGTGATAAATTCGAACAGAAGTTATCTGCTATTGTAATCGATGTGACGTGCCCTGCGCTTATCTTATCGTCCGTTATGGGTTCAGAAATTCCCGATCGTAGTCTTATTCTTCCTTTGTTGGTTACAGGGTTTCTTACCTATATATTGTTATTGGTCTATGGTTTCTTAGTTCCGCGTTTTATCACGCAAGATCGTGATGCGCGTGGGATGATAGGTTTTGCATTGATGTTTGCCAATGTCGGCTTTATTGGATACCCCATAGTTGCTTCGATATTCGGTGTTAAAGCCGTATTTTACGCAGCCTTATTGAACATGCCCAACACCTTTTTTATCTTTACCGCCGGTGTAATGCTTGTAAAAGGCGAATACAGTATCAAGAGTATCAATCCCAAGTTGCTTTTTTCACCTGCAATGATAGCAGCATTTGTAGCCGCCTTAATGGTTGCATTCGGTATTCATACCCCTGCTATGATAGCTCGTCCCATGACGATGGTAGGTAATATTACAGTTCCAGCCTCATTGATGATCATCGGTTCTTCTATGGCGCGTCTCTCGTTAAGAGAGATAGTAGGCAGCCCGAAGGTATATGTAGCCTCCGTTTTGCGTTTGTCAGTTGTGCCTTTATCCGTTTATTTTCTGTTCAAGATATGTGGTGTAAGCGATGTCATCAACAATATCAATACCGTTGTTATTGCTATGCCCGTAGCATCTTTCGGCACAATGTTCTGCATGAAATACGGTCGCAATCCATCTTTGATGACCGAGATGACCTTCATTACCACAGTAGCCTCCATTCTGAGCATTCCATTAGTAACGCTCTTATTCAAATAAGTGTTATTGATTTAATGTCAGTCGTTATGTGTTTTGAGTCATGCTGACGCGTCATTCATCCGATATATACCTATTCCATTCATCTGATGTATTCCCATCGTAAATGTGATAGCTGTACGAAGTGTGGTAGTCTTTCAATAATCTTGTTGAAAGATGCTTTTTTTGAACTATTAAGCCCATAGAAAACAATTGTTGGGTACGTGCACAGCGTAAATAAGTGTGCAAAATTAACATAATGTAAACATTGACTTTAAAATATTTCGTATTTTTCTTTGAAGTTTCGGGAAAGATACCTATATTTGCATTGTCTTAATGACACATTGCAACAAAGTTACTAAAATATAAAATCCTTAAAACTATGAATGTAGAGAAAATCATGCAAGACCTGGAACATAAGCACCCAGGTGAAGCCGAGTACTTACAGGCAGTCCGTGAAGTGTTACTCTCTATTGAGGAAGTCTATAACCAGCATCCTGAGTTTGAGCGCGCCAAGTTAATTGAGCGTCTTGTTGAGCCCGAACGTATTATCACTTTCCGTGTTCCTTGGACTGATGATAAGGGTGAGGTGCATGTAAATATCGGCTATCGAGTACAGTACAATAGCGCCATTGGCCCATACAAAGGCGGTTTGCGCTTCCATCCCTCTGTAAACCTCAGTATTTTGAAGTTCTTGGGATTTGAGCAGACATTTAAGAATGCACTGACCACATTGCCTATGGGCGGTGGTAAGGGAGGTTCTGACTTCTCTATCCGTGGTCGCAGTGACAACGAAGTGATGCGTTTCTGCCAAGCATTCATGACCGAACTGTATCGTCATATTGGTCCAGATGAGGACGTTCCCGCTGGTGATATCGGTGTAGGCGCTCGTGAAATTGGTTTCCTGTATGGTCAGTATAAGAAGTTGACCCATCAATTCCAGGGTGTTCTTACCGGTAAGGGCATCGAGTGGGGCGGTTCAAAGATTCGTCCAGAAGCAACAGGCTTTGGTGCATTATACTTCGTCAATCAGATGATGCAGACCCATGGTCTCGACATCAAGGGCAAGACCGTTGCTATTTCAGGCTTCGGCAACGTAGCATGGGGTGCCGCCAAGAAGGCTACTGAACTTGGTGCCAAGGTAATCACAATCAGTGGACCTGACGGCTATATCTACGATCCAGCCGGTTTGGATGCAGAGAAGATTGCTTATATGCTTGAGCTTCGTGCTTCAGGTAACGATATTTGCTCACCTTATGCCGAAGAGTTTGCAGGTTCTGAATTCTACGCAGACAAGAAGCCTTGGGAGCGCGAGGCTGACATTTATCTGCCTTGTGCTACTCAGAACGAACTCAATGGAGCCGATGCCGACCAGATTTTGGCCCACAAGCCACTCTGCGTAGCTGAGGTATCTAACATGGGTTGCACAGCAGAAGCAGCAGAAAAGTTCATTGCTGCCCATCAGCTCTTTGCTCCTGGTAAGGCTGTCAATGCAGGTGGTGTTGCCACTTCTGGTCTTGAAATGACCCAGAACTCTATGCGTTTGGGTTGGAGCGAGGCAGAAGTTGATGAGAAACTCCACTACATCATGTCTAATATCCATGAGCAGTGCGTGAAGTATGGCAAGCAGGCTGATGGCTATATCGACTATGTGAAGGGTGCAAACGTAGCAGGTTTCATGAAGGTAGCCAATGCTATGATGGCTCAGGGTATTGTTTAAAAAACTCTCTTTACTAAGCACTCCGATTACAAGTAGTCGGAACATATCCTTGGGAGGGAAGTCGCAAGACTTTCCTCCTTTCTGTTTTTTCTTGCGTCAAAGCAGCTTTGCAAATCAGCTTTATTGCTTTGCTGAGTGATATTATGACGCGTCCTTCCATGATATGCACAGCAGTTCATTGTGCAAATGCGACATGCGAGCGTGATGTACGGCTGTTGCTTTGGTGTCTGATGTTGTTGATGAAGGGATATAAATCAGCCTCTGCTCAGAACTTACGCTCTGTGGCAGAGGCCGACTATATGGGTATTATGTGTTAGCGATTGCTTATTTTGCAGTGATGGTAACAACCTGTCCGGGTTGCGTCATGATGTCGTATTCATAGACCGAAGGAATGTTTGCATCTACACCCTCGTCTATGCGTTTAGCCACAATGGGCTTTGCAATGACCGCAGGGGCATAGAGCATGTTTGGACATTGTCCCTTTGCTTTGCGTAGCTTCTTGCCTTTCAACGGCACAGCCGAACGCAGACGGAGCGTTCCGCCGATAGTAGAATGGATGGTAGCCTGTGTCAACTGATGGTTGTTCCATGTCATATCCACTTCAAATCCGCCTCGTGCACAAAGTCCGTTGATGCTTCCTTTCGTCCAATCATCGGGTAGGGCAGGCAAGAGATGCACCGCACCATCATGGCTCTGAATAAGCATTTCTGCCACACCAGCCGTTACACCGAAGTTTCCGTCAATTTGGAACGGCGGATGTGCATCGAAGAGGTTAGGGTAGGTGCGACCTTCTGGATACTGTGCCGCCAGTTTATCAGAAGGCAAAAGGTGCAACATGTTTCGTATAATACGAAATGCATGATTGCCATCGAGCATACGTGCCCAGAAGTTAACTTTCCATCCCAGGCTCCATCCTGTAGCCATATCGCCACGCTGATGCAGTGTGTTAGCAGCCGCACGGAACAGTTCTGGATGAGAGAAAGGCGATATCTGGTTTGAGGGATAAAGTCCGTAGAGGTGCGAGATATGTCTGTGCTCGTTGTGAGGGTCGTCAGCATCGATGAGCCATTCCTGTAGTTGTGCATATCGTCCGACGTGCATTGGAGGTAGCAAGTCCCTCATTTTCTTCATTTCCTGACGTAGCGGCTCGTCTATTGCGAGCACTTCAGAGGCCTGAATTGCATTCGACAGTGCATCGAAAGCAATCTGATTGTCCATGGTGCAACCAGCCGTTACCGCCGTATGCTTGCCTGTTGGTCCCTGTTCCGGGCTTACCGACGGCACAGCAACACGCCATGTTGTTCCCGGCATGGGTTGCAGATAGTCGAGATAGAACTCCGCTGCGCCCTTAATCACCGGATACCATTGCTTCAAAAAGTCTTTGTTGCCCGTGTAGAGATAGTGTTGCCAGAGATGTGTGGTGAGCCATGCCCCACCGTTGGGAAACATTCCCCATTGTGCTCCGTCTATTGGTCCTGCTATGCGCCAAATATCCGTATTGTGGTGAGCCATCCATCCTCGACATCCATACATCTGTTTTGCCGTTGTCGTGCCCGTGACGCTGAGGTCTTTGATCAGTGAGAACAGTGGTCCCACGGTGCTGCGTAGATTGGTCACCTCCGCCGGCCAGTAGTTCATTTCCGTATTGATATTGATGGTATATTTCGAGTCCCACGGTGCATGGGTATTATCGTTCCATACGCCCTGAAGGTTAGCAGCCTGTCCTCCCTCCTGCGATGATGCGATCAGGAGGTATCTGCCATAGTGGAACATGAGAGCCACCATTGCCATATCCTTGCTTTCTGCAAAGTGAAGCAGTCGTTGATCTGTGGGCAGCAAAGCGTTGCTGTCAGCATCGAGTGTGAGCTCCACGTTGCCAAACTGCCTTTTCCATTCCTTTTCGTGTTGTTCCAAGAGTTGGTTATAGGTGAGTGCTTCTGCAGCATTGAGCCATTCGTTATTGCGCTTTGCAGCGTTTCCCGATACATCGTGATAGTTGACGAAATTGGTAGCCGCGCTCAACAGCATGGTTACCTCCGATGCTTTTTCCACGTGTAAAGCATTCGCAGTGTTGCAACTGTCGTTCAAACATTTCTCCACGACCTTTCCATCGGTTCGAATCTCAGCCACACATTCAGCGGTGAGCGCTGCGTCAATGCCTTCCTGCTTGCATCCTTTCACGCTCATTGTAATCTGTTTGCCGTCAGCCTTTGTTGTATAGTCAAACGGTGCATCGAGTGTGGCTGTCATGTTGATAGCTCCTTTCCGATCCGCCGTCAGTCTTACCACGAGCACCTTGCTTGTCATTGAGGCAAACACGGTGCGTGTATAGTTCACGCCGTCAATCTTGAAATGTGTTTCCGCCACCGCACGGTCCAGTTGCAGATTGCGCAGATAGTCGGTAGCCTTACCGTTTCCGTCCATTTTCATCCGCAGATGTCCCATCGGCAGAAATCTCATACCGTGTGGTCCAACGATGAAGTCTTGGTTGATGAGCTTTGCAGCCTCCTCCTCTTTGCCGTTGAAAATGAGGTTGCGCACCTCCGCCAAGCGCCCCAGCGACCTTGTGCTGTTGTTTTGGTGAGGTCCGCCGCTCCAGAACGTCTCTTCGTTGAGTTGTATGGTCTCGTCGGTTGTACCTCCATAGACCATAGCGCCCAAGTGTGAATTGCCCACTGGCAATGCTTCAAGCCATTGCGTAGCCGGCCGATCGTACCATAGTTGCATAAGTTCACGGCGGTCGTCGCGTGCTGAAACAGCCACCGCCACGACCGCCATGATAATCAGTGATAATGTTTTCTTCATATTTTTTTAATTTGTAGTATTTCGCATTGTTTCCACCTCATCGCCTTCTGCGAGTGGTGATGGTGAGCGTCTTTCCGCCCTCTTTCACCTCTTGGTTGCCTATTGCTGCGCCCACTCGGATAGTCGCTGTACCGTTTTTCAGTTTTCTATCCGCCAGTATCGTCGCCGTATAGCGTATTCCGGCATTGGGCGAAATGCGCTCCACGTGGAGGTTTGGCGATATGTGGATGTGCTTATTGTTGCTCTCGTCGATGACGAATGGTTGCACGTCATATACCGTTTCGTTGCTACAGTTCATGATTTCAAACTGTATGGTGCACTCATCTCCGGCACATACCACCTCATCCATTCCCGCATAGCTGATGCGTATTTTTCGTATGTCGAGTGTCGGCTCCGCTTTCGGTTGGTAGCTGTCCGTCTGCGGCATCTCCTTTGGTCCCTGTCCATCGAAGTCGATTACATCGTTGTTGCCTGTTGTATCCACGCTGTATGCGCTGTCGTCGTTAGGTTGCATGGGCTCACACCGTGGGTCGTAAACATCGGCATCGGCCTGTTGCTGCCGTCTGTTCTCCATTTCCTCCTTGTCGTCAGCCGCCTGTCCGACGGCAGCACCGATAGCAGCTCCGCCCGCCATGCCTATCACGGTTCCGATGTCGCTGCCTCTCGGTCCTCCGATAATGCCACCGATGGCAGAACCGAGGATCGTTCCAAACTGTGCTCCCACATAGGTTCCTACCGCAGCGTTATTAGAGCAACTGCTCATCATGATAGTTGCTACTATGATTGCGAAAACTGTCTTTTTCATACTGTTACGTGTTATGATCTATTGTTTTTCGCAGGCAAAGTTAACAAATTTCTGTCAGATGGCAAGAAAAAATCCCCATCATTGCATAGGGGAATCCCTAATTCTGTAGCAATGATGGGGTCAGCTGTTACCCTGATGTATTATTTCATGAGGTGCTTAGCAGCGAGCACCAAGAACATATAGTCAGACGATCCGCCTCCCAACACATATTCTGTTTGCTGCCAGAGGTATGGAAATTCCAGCAGTTCGGGGAAGTCTGGGCGTATGATGGCTGTGCCCGAAACCACGCCACCCGGCACGTACGACCAGTCAGCGCGTGTAGTTCCGTAGGCCACGGTAGCCGACTTTGCACCCACACCCGATGCAAACGATGCCGTGTTGGAGCCCGGATGACATCCCAATATAAAGTCGAGTGCACTGTAAACCGGCTGTGGTTCGAACAGTTCGGGATAGTATTTTGTGAGATAGTAGTATTTCACACCGAAACTCTGAATACCCCATCCAGCTCCCCAGATGCTTGGTTCGTAGGGCACACCGTATGGAGTTTTCGCCGCTTCGTTCTTCATTTGTTCCACACAGGCAGGTAGTGCTTTGCGGAATGTTGCAGCAAAGCGACGTTCCTGCTTGTCGCCTTGTTGTTCCCACTGTCGTGCGAGTCGTGCCAGAATCGGTGCGTTTCTACCGATGTTCTTGATCACTGCCGCCTGATTTCGCAGGATGTAGTTGCGATAAACAGCATCACCAGTGGTCAGATAGAGTTCCACGGCAGCGTGCAGTTTAGCCCCAGCCACTGGTTCTTCGCGTGCAAAGAGTGCGCGTGCCATTTCCAGACACTGTGCCGCCAAGGTATCGTTATGCAGTTTCAGCACTCGTGTGACACCCGCCAGATGTGCAGCTGTAGTCAGGTCGCGCATTGGATTGTCTTCGGTATATACCCATCTGTCGTCGTCGTTGCCTTTGATACCATCGGTCATGGCGGCAGCATCGCCCAGCATGGCATATTGCCTGAGGTCGTGACTGATGATGCCACGGTAGGGGCGGCCCAGTGCGCGATATGCTGCACATACCGACAATGCGCCGTGTTCTATCTGTTGCAGGATGTCGTTCTTACCGTCAGCTTGGTGAATCTCCGTCAGATGCTGCTGTTGATCGATGGTCGTCACATCTATTTCAGGCTTAAACTGCTCGTATATCATCGCCAGATTGTAGGCTTCGCCAATCTGCGACTCGATGCGAAGGTCCAGGTCGCCAGCATCGTGCCATCCGCCCACAGCCAGTCCATCCACCTCTTCTTCCTCAGCAAAAGGAGACAGTCCCGGTTTCTGATCATAACCATCTATACCGTTTTCGTTGCGTGCCATACGTGCATCGTCCATGTGACATCTGTCGTGCCAAACGCGATATTTCTCGTTGACCCTCATGTGACACATCTGATTAGGCAGGAAATATTCTATCACCGGTTGCCATACACCACGGTCAAACACGGTGTCGTCGATTCTAAATACCGACGACTGCACATTGCGATAGCGTATCTTGTAGAGTCCCGGAGTGACAATGTCAGAGAAATCGAGACGTGCATACTGGTAGCGCAGAAAATTTCCCCACTTGTTGAGTGGCATGGTGCGTACCACTTTCTCGCCTTCCGCGCCAATGTATATGAGTTCGGCAGCGCCCTCTGCACCGTCTCGGCTGTCCATTTCCACTACCGCCACTTTCTGTTGGCGAGTGAGATATCCCACCTGTGAGGTTTGTATCACGGGTTGGTAGCGCCATCCTTTCACCACAGTAGGTGTGATAATCCATTTGATAGCCCCTTTGGTTTTGCTCGCAGGAATCTCCGATCGTAACACAAACCAACCGTTGTTATGGTTCATGCGACCGTCGTAGAGCTTCAAATCTGCTGTCATGCTCTCTATCGTCACCTTATTGTAGTTGTCGTCAGGACGCGACACAAAGCGCCTGCCGACGCAGTATGGCTCGGCAATGATGTCGTCGGCAATGATAGGATTGTAGCCCTTATCGGTGCGCGTCAGACGCTTGAAGTCAATGATCGATTTGCCTTTTTGGTGGAAATCGCCCGTGCGCAGATAGTTGGGTGTGGTTGTAGCGAGCGGAGAGTTCGGTTGCCGTGGGAAAATGCCCGATTGACTGTCCATCAGCCAAGGCTTTCCGAAGAGCGCCCCTGGATAGAATTCAAGGTTGAATCCCACTTTGCCCAACCATTCCTCTGGTATCGGACGATCTAAATCCACGGTTACTTCCACGTGGTTCCCCACAGCCTCAGTTGTTACCGTGTAGCGCAATTGCAGGTCGGGATATATCATCGGGTTGAAGCCCGTGAGGTGTCTTGACGAGTCTGGATAAGCCAGTTCAGCCACGATGGTGTTGCCTTTCGCCTCGCGTCGCAGTTGTTTCGGCACCGGTTGCCATTGTCCTGGAGTAGCTTCCATACGTATATCGCCGTTTGTTGCCACTCTGTTTCCGTTCATCAGGATAGACACTCCGCCTTGATGTCCCTCTGGATAGAAGTCGTAGAATGCCATCACATCGACTCCTTCACACTGGAAGTATCCACCTTCAGTCAGTTTAAAATCTTGTGCTTGAATACCAATGGCATATGCCAATGCGACAATCGTCGGTACGAAACTTCCGACATTAGTTTTGAATAGATGCTTAAAATTCTTCATAGTGAGTAGGTTGTTCTATTGTGCTTGAAAGTAGTAGTATTGGACATGATCTGCGCTATTGCGCACCATCTTTAGTTATTTCGTTGCAAAGATACGCTTTTTCTATCAACTCCACAAGTATTTGAGGTTAAGTTACCATTCATTTGAAACATGATAAAAAAGGTTTGAAACAATAGTGCATGTCTCATGCTTTATTTCTTCACACTGTCCTTATGTCATTCATGTATGTTGTATGGTAGAGTGGTTGACGTTGCATACTTTGCCCTGCAATGCCATCTTTCTGTCTTGTCGATATTCTCTTTTTCAGCAAATCAAATTGATTTGCAGACCAAATCAAATTGATTTGCTAACCAAAATAAATTGATTTGCTGAGCAAAGTAAATTGATTTGCTGAGTAAACTCATTGAAATTGCAGCGTAAATTGATATTTGCAGCTCACAAATGCTTGATACTTAGACAGCTTTCGGATTATGGCAAATCATCGTGAAAAGCATCCTTTTCACAGCGGCGCAATAGTACTTCGCTTGACGCACATCGTGATGTGGCGTAAAACCAAACATGCCCACCTTTGGTGAAAGGTGGGCATGAGTGTAGAGTATGCAGTGGAATTAAAATTCCAGAATCATCGTCTGACGTGGGCGGAGCTTCACATTCTTGTTGAGCGATACATGTCTGCCAGTGGTCACATCGGTGGCTTTGACCGTCTCGCCTATGATTTCAGCATAGCGCTTAACGTCGAGCTCGGCAGCTTCGCGCTTACCGTTGATCACGGTCATCACGCTCTTGCCCTTATACTGACGGGCTACGACATAGACACCCTTGTAGGTGATGAACTGAGTCTGACTGCCTTTGGTAATCACTTCGTTGCCCTTGCGCCAGTGGAGCAAGTTGCTAATCCAGCGGAACATATCGTTTTCCGCCTTTGTTCTACCTTCGGCAGTAAACGCGTTGTGCTTGTCTGAAGCCCATCCGCCAGGAAAATCCTGACGCACATAACCATCGGTAACAGTCTTCGTGCCGTTCATCATCACCTCGGTGCCATAGTAAAGTTGCGGTATGCGATTGATGGTAAGCAGCAGCGCCAATGCCTGTTTCAGTGCAACGGAATCTTTTCCCTCGCCCAAGAAACGGTCGGTATCGTGGTTTTCCACAAAAGCCATCACGCTTTTTGGATTTGGATAGAGGTAGTCGTAACACAACACATTATAGATGCGGTTCATGCCGTTCCACCATTCGTCGGTATCTTCGTTCTTCGCCTGATTGATGCGATCGAAGAAAGCAAAGTCCATCACAGTAGGCAGATAACTGTTCTTCTCAGACAACTTGCTATCTTTCTGCCATGCAGCTGTATAGGCAGGCTCGGTAACCCATGTTTCACCCACGGTGTTGAAATTAGGATATTCCTCGCCAAGCACTTTCATCCAGTGTGCCATAGCATCACGGTCAGCATAAGGATAGGTATCCATACGTATGCCATCAATGCCTACGGTCTCTATCCACCACTCGCTGTTTTGGATGAGATAACGTATCACATGGGTGTTGCGCTGGTTGAGGTCGGGCATAGAAGGCACGAACCATCCATCCACAGTCTCGTGCAGATCCACCTTGCTGGCGTATGGGTCGATCACTGGCGTCAGTTTATAACTGGTCTGGAGATACTTGTCGTTCACCTTAGCCACACCATCTATGGTGCCTATGTTCTTCTGATGCTCCGCAGTTTGATTTTCTGGAGCAAGCCATTCCGATGTGTTGAACCAGTCTTTCGATGGCATGTCAGCCACCCAAGGATGGAAATATCCGCAGTGGTTGAATATCATGTCCATCACAATCTTCAATCCTTTGCTGTGGGCTTCATCTGCCAAACGACGGTAGTCAGCGTTGGTTCCGAAGCGTGGATCTACGCGATAGTAGTCCGTAGTGGCATAGCCATGATAGCTACTGCTCTTTCCGTCGCTGGGACTGTCATTTTCCAAAACCGGTGTAAACCACAGTGCTGTGACACCCAGTTCGGTGAAATAGTCGAGGTGTTGACGGATGCCTTCCAAGTCACCACCGTGGCGCAGACTGGGTGCCTGACGGTCGATGGTCTTATCGCGCATGGTCTTGTAGGCATTGTTGTTGGGGTTCCCATTTGCAAAACGGTCGGGCATCAGCATGTACAGTACGTCGGCATTGGTGAATCCCATGCGGCGTTCGCCCGCCATTTCGCGGTTTTTCAACAGATATTTCACCTTCTTCTGCTGTTTGCCCACCTTGAAGTTGAGAGTCATCTCTCCAGCCTGTGCATCTTTCAGATTGAGATAAACCAGCAAGTAGTTGGGCGAGTCGAGTCGTATCAACGAGTCGATAGCCACACCGGGATAGTCGGTAGTGACGTTAGCCTCGCGGATATTGGGTCCATAGACCATCAGTTGCAGTGTTGCATCCTTCATGCCCACATACCAATCGGTGGGGTCTATGCGGTCTATCTTTACCGCAGCCGAAGCGGAAATCATGCTCATAAGCATCAAAAAGGATAAGAAAATTTGTTTTATTTCGATTGTCTCTTAGTTAAATTAGGTGTAGTTCTTGACGGTAGAGAATCAGTGCCGACTGACCATCGACGGTAGTTTTACCACCGCTGACGGGCATGCCGATGCCTGCTTCACTAATCACTCCATAGCAGCAAGCCACGCGGTATTCACCTTCGGGAATATCGACAGTCTTGGTGTCGCGGTTGCCGTTTAGCACCACGATGATGTCTTTCCAGGTGTCAATGCCTTCCAGATCTTTCAACTGGAATGCAATGAGACAGTCCGAGGCGGTTAGGAATTGCAGATGGCGCACCACGCTTTCAGCCTTAGCGAAGGCGGAAAGCAGGATGATTCTTACGCAGTTGTATTAGGTTGCGATAGTATTCAAACACCTGAGGATACTGCTTCAGGTTGTCCCAGTTGAACTCATTGATGCTGTCGGGCGATGAGAAACTGTTGTGAACACCCTTCTTGTGCGCAACATCTCCTCGCCAGCCAACATAAACGGAACGCCCTGAGAGGTGAAAACTGCCGTTTGTGCCAACAAATCGAGACGTATCAATTCCGCCGTGCGGTCGTCTTTTGACTTTGACGTATCGGTGAGGCTGGGCACACTTGCCTTCAGTCTATCCACCAGACACATATCGTCGTGACAGCTCACATAGCTGATTTGCTGCGTTGGATGGGTAGCCCAAGGCTTCTTGTCGTAGTTCACACGGGTCATATCCACCTGCGGGTGGGCTATACTGCCCACGATTCCGAACTTGATACTCTCTTCCTCGCCAGCGATACCTGCAAGGAATGCCCCCTTTGTATCATCAGAGAAAGGACCGCGAAGTCCGTCGCGCATATCGTCGCTGAAGGCTCCGATACCGTTGAGCAGATGGGTATTGGCTTTCATAGCCAGTTTCTCCTGAGGATAGGCACAGGTGCCAGCGCTCCATCCCTCCGGGTCGGTATCTTCCTGTCTGACGATGGCACCACGCTGACCATTGACACCTACGGCCTTGGCAAAAGTGCCGGGACACTCGCCGCGACCGATGTCGAAAGTGTAGAACTTGCCGTTGAGGTCGCCTTTCACTGTGGCTTCCCAGCGGTCGGTGCCTACGGCGCGCATCTTCACAGTCTTGATGGGCTTGCCACCCTGACCGTTCTGATAGATACGCACTTTGGGCATAGCAGGTGCGTTGAGGTGGAATACGGTCTGTGTCTTATCATAGACCATCTCGTTGAAACGTCCCTGTGCATGGACCACCGGTGTGATTAGTGTGACCATCAGTGCAGATAGAATATATTTTCCATTCATATTGATTGCTGCAATAGGGGATTATTTAGCCATCAGCGAAATAGCGAACCCACCGCCACGTGCCTCTTTGATCTTCAGCACATCGCCACGTTTCACAGTCTTGTGGATAATCTGATAGGCTTTGGGATTACGCTCATAGTCGGCATCCTTACTATCCTGATAGATGGCGCAATCGTACTTACGACCCTTATCGAGGAAGTCCAGACGTACTACGGCGGTGCGTGCTTCGGCATCGGTCTTACCGCCAACAAACCAGTTGTCGGTGCCTTTGGCCTTGCGGGCTACGGTAATATACTTGGCAGGCTCTGCCTCAAGATACTTAGAGTCGTCCCAGTCGCAAGCTACGTCGCGGATAAACTGGAAGGCATCATCGTATTTCTCGTAATGTTCGGGCAGGTCGGCTGCCATTTGCAATGGACTGTACATCACAAGATAGAGTGAGAGCTGACCGCAAAGGGTGGTGTGTACGAAACTTGTGTTACTGCTCCATTCAGAGAGTTTGGTTTCGAAAATACCGGGAGTGTAGTCCATCGGACCGCCTTGCAAACGGGTGAAGGGCAGCATCACAGTATGGTAGGGCACACTACCGCCGAAGGCTTCATACTCGGTGCCGCGTGCACTTTCGTTGCCTACAAGGTTAGGCCATGTGCGGCAGATACCTGTAGGACGTGTGGCTTCATGGGCATTGACCATGATATGATGCTTGGCAGCAGTCTCTATCACACGCTGGTAGTGGTTGTTGGTGAGTTGGCTGTAGTGGTATTCGCCACGTGGGATGATGTCGCCCACATAGCCGGTTTTCACTGCATCATAACCATATTTGTTCATCAACTCAAAGGCTTTCTCCATGTGGCGCTCGTAGTTGAGAGTGGAAGCTGAGGTCTCGTGGTGCATCATCAATTTCACGCCTTTCGAGTGAGCATACTCGTTGAGGGCCTTGATGTCGAAGTCGGGATATGGAGTGACAAAGTCAAAGACATCCAATTTCTGATGGCCGAACCAGTCCTCCCAGCCTTCGTTCCATCCTTCCACAAGTACTTCCTGAAGTCCGTTCTTGGCTGCAAAGTCGATATAGCGCTTCACTTCTTCGTTTGTAGCACCGTGTGTACCGTTGGGCTTGCACTTCTTATAGTCCGTTTGACCTAAGCGTACTGATGGAAGATCGTTGGTATAGCTCCATGTTTTAGTACCCACAATCATGTTCCACCATACTCCGCAGTATTTTGTGGGGTGAATCCATGAGGTGTCTTCTATCTTGCAAGGCTCGTTGAGGTTGAGCGTCAGCTTGCATGACAGCATGTCGCGGGCATCGTCGCTGACGAGGATGGTGCGCCACGGTGTGTTGAATGGAGTGTGGATGAATCCTTTGCGACCTACAGCATCAGGGGTGAGCCATGATTCAAAGACGAGGTTTTTATCGTCCAAATTCAGGTGCATCGTGGGATAATCAAGGCATGCTGCTTCGTGGATGTTGATATACAGACCGTCGGCAGTCTTCAGTTGGAGCGATGTCTGAACACCGGTGTCCGAGAATACTGTGGTCGATGAATTGTTCTTATAGCTTTCGCGATTCTTGGCAATGACCTCGCGAATGCCGGTAAGTGGAGTAATCTGGTATTCATACTCCTGTGTGTCGTAGTCGCCAGGAATCCAGTAAGCAGTGTGGTTGCCCGTCATGGCAAACTGAGTGTGCTCTTCTTCTATCACAAAATAGTTGAGCTGATTCTGTTGGGGAAACTCATAACGCAGTCCCATGCCGTAGTCATAGACCCGGAAACGAATGGTCATGTCGCGACCAGATGTGGGCTGGTTGAGGCATACCGCCATTTCGTTGTAGTGGTTGCGGATAGTGGCTGTCTCTCCCCAAACGGGGCGCCATGTCTCGTCGAAAGTAGAGGTTTGGGTGTCCTTCACTTTGAAACCTTCCATGAGGTCGGTTTCATTCATACCTTTCGACGCATGTTTGTCGCAGGCAAGAGCCAGTCCAAGGTGTGAGGGATTAATCACTTTCTTGCCTTTATACGACATCTCATAGGTCGGTTGGCCTTGTTCTGTCAGCGAGAAGGTCAGTGTGACATTGCCATTGGGTGATGTCACAGTCTGCGCAGCTACCATCATGGGCAGCAGCGCAAGTACAGTCATTATTGTTTTCAGCATGTGGATTGTTATTTTATGAATATTGTCTCTCGGTTGTGATGAGGAGCTTTACGACCTGCCAGTCTGTCGGATAAGGGTGCTGATGGTGTCGGTCAGCTTGCTGTCGGCCATCAAATCCTCAATGTTGAGATGCATGCGGTAGCGCCAATAGTGTTTCGGATTGGCTGGAATATTGATGCGCTCGGCATCGGCATCGGGTAGGCGGAGACGTTCATCCATAGCCAACCAGTCCTGAATGCTTAGGATGCAGAGCATGGACGGGCATGCCAAATGACGTGCGATGATGTCTTCTGCCAACCATCCAGGGAGTGGATGGGGAGCAACGCCGTCGCGATAGAGCATCGTGTTGTAGTAGTCTTGAGTGCGCTTGTAATCTTCGTCCCACCACTGGCGAAGGGTCGGCATGTCGTGACTTGATATGGTGCAGACCGAACGGTAGGGATTGCTGCTGAGATGACCAAAGCGCACTGTGGGCGACTTGGGCATGCTTTGCAGTTCCAGACTGAGTATCTTCAACTCGTTCATCACCCAGGGCACGCAGTCTGGCACCATACCCAAATCTTCTGCGCATACCAACATGCGGGTGGCTTGTACCAACTTAGGCAGTTTCTTCATTGCCTCGCGATACCAGAACTGGTTATTGCGGCGATAGAAGTAGTCGTTGTAGAGTCGGTTGAAAGCCGCCTTATCGTTGTCGTAGAGTGATTCATAGATGAAGTCGAGCTGGGCGGAAATGCGTGGATGGAACATGTTGGGATCGCGGCGGTCGCGAACAAAGAGTACGTCGCTTACCAAGACATATAGTCCATCGCGCAACCATAGGTCTTCCTGACAGGTTGTCTTTGCAAAGCGTGCTTCTATCTTGCGCTGTGTATCTACCTCAGCTTTCATGCGGTAACGCTCGCCATCGATGCGTTCGAGATAGGTTTGGCGCACTTCATCAGCACGCTCGTGGAAGATTCGGTCCAATACCCAGTCGGTAATGAAAGGTTCGGTGAAGCGTTGCTCTTGGAAGTTGAAACCATACTGTGCTATCTCTTCGCGGCTCATGGCCTGCGAAGGAGAAAACTGTCCGAGAAGTCCGTGAACGCTGTCGGTGGGGATTTCCCAAATGCGGAAGAATCCTAAGACGTGGTCGATACGGTAGGCATCGAAGAACTGTGACATGTTTTGGAAACGACGAACCCACCATTGGCAGTCGTCTTTCAGCATTTCATCCCAGTTGTAGGTAGGGAATCCCCAGTTTTGACCGTTCACCGAGAAGTCGTCGGGTGGTGCACCGGCCTGTCCGTTGAGGTTGAAATATTTGGGTTCCATCCATACATCGCAACTGTAACGGTTGACGCCGATGGGGATATCGCCCTTGAGAATGACACCTTTCTGCTTGGCATAGTCGTGCGCTGCTTTCATCTGTGATGACAAAACGCACTGCACGAAATAGTAGAAGGCTACCTCCTCGTAGGCTTTAGTACGAGAGTTTGATAAGTTTTGGCGGTCATCCTCATTCCATGTGTTGTGGTCTTTCCATTGAGTAAAATCGGCTGTACCATACTTATCTCTCAGATATGAATACTGAGCGTATGGTATGAGCCAATTCTGAGTCTCCTGGAAGAATGCCTTAAATTCGGCACTCTTCATCGTCTTTTTACCTTCTTGAAGATAGAGTTTCTGCAAATATGCTAATTTAAATCTGTTTACTGCTTCGTAATCAATCTGTGGCAAAGCGTTCAAACGCTGGCGCTCTGCCTCGGAAGACTTGCGATCTGCCTCATCTGCCAATGCGGGTAAAGCGCGAAGATCGGCATACTGAGGATGGATGGCAAAGATGCTGATGCAACTGTAGGGATAGGAGTCGGTCCAGGTGTGCGTAATGGTTGTGTCGTTGATGGGCAACAACTGCAATACGCGCTGACCAGTCTTGACTACCAAGTCTATCATCATCTTCAAATCGCCGAAATCACCAACACCCGCACTGCTCTTGCTTCTCAGCGAGAATACGGGTATCAATGTGCCTGCCAGTTTGTGATTGTAAATCTCGAAAAATGCCTGATCGAGATGATATACCACTACTTGGCCCTTCGACATGGTGGGCAGACTGATGCTACGGTTGTAGCCACATTCCCATAGTTGGATGCTGCCTGAAGCGTCGGTGATGACGAACTTCAGTTCTACAGGACCGTTGTGCAAGGGTGCTGCATCAATGTCAATCGCCCATTCACCATAGTTATGGAGGGTCATGGGGAGTGACTTCTCAGGATTCCAACCGCCCAATGAGGGAGCAGAACCTATTACTGCCAATCGCTCGCCATTGCGCAACTGTGGTGCACGAACGGTGATCCGCACTGTTTGGGCGAAAGAGGTAGCCTTCATCTGTTGAGGCTCCTGGTGGTTGATGCAGTCTGTAAAGGCGCTACTGTATAGATATGAGTCATCGGGCATACTGTTCCATCGGTCGTAGATGGTATATTCAGTAGCCGTGGTGCTGGTTATGTCCAACAGGTGTCTTACCATCTGCCATTCGTAACGGTCGCCGTTGCTGCCGCCAGACACCTTATAATAATAGGCGAGGGTAGTGGCTTTGCTCTGTGCTAAATCGCAGTACCAATCTGTGCCGTTGATGGTTGTCATGCGGTACGACTTCACCTCATGGCCTTCTATGATGTTCAGCGATACTTCTTCGCCGAAGTTTGTATTGTATTCAATATGGAAATGTAGAGTCATATTTATATGAGTTATTGGGTTTCTCGGTGCGAAAGTAAGAAAAAAAACTGTACCTTCTGGTGCTCCAATCAAACTATTTTTATCTTAAGACGTGCAAACGTTTGCATTACTTACGCTCCCTTTTTGTCTATCAAAGACACAAAAACGGCACCACGTCTTGTCGCTGAGACTACCAACTATCGGTTGTACGAGGATTCCCATCAATGGTGGGAGAATCCAGAATTAACTCAAATCGTGGGGGTCTGCTCCTAAAGTGGCAAAAATACGCGAGATATTTGCGCTTTGCAGGGCGTAGGCAATCTGTACACCGAAGAATCCAAAACTCAAATTCCAGAGTGTCCAGAATGAAAGATCAGGTTTTTGTGTCATTGTTATTATTGTTTTTTTTTGTTTAACGTATGAATGAATGTTTTGTGTCGTATGGTATCATGTTGCTTGCCGTATATTATAATATGCTATGTTAGCGTGTCGTACCTCTGATAACCAGTCGGGTACGAACTACACGCAGTTCTACTTCGTCCTTGGGAATACTGCCTTCCACTTGTCCTATTAGAATGTTGGCAGCCTCTTCGCCTACGGCAATACCGCGCTGCTCTACTGTTGTCAGCATTGGATCGCTGGCTTTGGCACGGTCACTATTGGTAAATCCGCAGATACTGATGTCAGTAGGAATGCGGAATCCCATGTGCTTGGCGGTATAGAGTATGCCGATAGCCGTGTCATCGTTGATGGCAAAGAATGCATCGGGTCTTTCGCCTTCTGGTAATGATAGAATCTCTGGTGTAATAGCCTCGGCTTGTGCACGGTTGTCACATAGTTTAACGAAGCCTTCATGTTCTTTCAAACCATGTTTTGCCAAGGCATCGTGATAGCCGTTATAGCGGTTCTTCGACAGTTCGAGATTCATGGGAGAACCATAGAAAGCAATGCGTTTGCAGCCGGTATCTATCAGATGGGTCACGGCTGTATATGCTCCCATATAGTCATCTACCACAACTCGCGAACCATTCACACCTGTACAGATGCGGTCGTAAAATACCAAAGGTACGCCATTGTCCATCAGTTTGCGGAAATGGTCATATTGCTTGGTGTCCTTGGCTTGTGACACAATGATGCCACACACCTTATTCTTATAGAAGGAGTCGCAGATAGCCACTTCCTTATCATAGCGCTCGTTGCTTTGTGCCACCATCACACGGTAGCCGCGTGCACGTGCTTCTTCCTCAATGCCCGAAAGTACTGACATGAAATAGTAATGCACAAACTCAGGAACAATTACTCCTATCACCTTCATGGGCTGTATCCTACTGTGACGCAGGGCTTCACCAATGACATTAGGATAGAAGTTGCGCTCCTTTGCGTAGGCTTGGATGCGTTTCTTTTGCGATGCGCTAATGCGTGGACTGTCCTTCAAGGCACGGCTCACGGTAGCTACGGAAACGCCCAATTCGCGGGCGATATCCTTCATTGTTATAGGTATTTTATCACTCATGGTTTTCAGTTGTTGGCACAAAAGTACTTATTATTTTTGAAAACAAAGGTGATTTTTGACGTAAATCAATAAAATCAGATGCAAACGTTAGCATTAAAAAAACATCGGATTTGACCTGAAATACTTTTGCCAAACATCTGAAACTCCTTGTCAAAACATGATCTGCAAATACCGATCAGTTTCATTTCTATGCGATATTTGTTGCTTTTGATGGAGAAACAGCAGCACCACAGATACGCTTACGACCATGTTGTGGTCGAAGTGTGGTCGAAATTCCATGATTTGAACATTCGACCACACCGTAAGATCCTAACAGATAGGATATTGCAAATATCTGTGGTCGTGTGGTCGAAATTTCTTAAAAACTAAATTAACTATGCGCGAGAGTATGGCTGCTTATTCGTCATGACTTCTCATCACTAAACCGATGGCAACTGGGTGTTCGAATATTCCTGTGTTTTTAGAATCGAACACCGCTATAATGTGCAGTAATACACGAAGTTATTTCAATGTGGTGTTCGATGTTCGATCTGAAACAAAAAACTAATTCGCGTGCGCACACGTGCGTACGCGATACATTATTATCTGATTTCAGATGAAGAGATGCTACGCATCTGAGGTACTCACGTTCAAAAATACTCAAATAAATTTGGCATTTTCTTCACTTAATCGTACCTTTGGTCTTACAGACCTTAGGTACTCACGTTCGAGAATCCAAAAGAAAAAACGAGTTTTCTTTTGTATTCTTCTCACTTAATCGTACCTTTGTAATCAAATAAACGTACTACAATGAGCACAGTACCACAGCAATGGAATCAGTTTTATCTGAAAGACGTATCGTTTGTCAACCTCATGACACGACGCATCTTCAATGTACTTATAGTTGCCAACCCCTATGACGCCTTTATGTTGGAGGACGATGGCAGAGTGGATGAGAAACTCTTCGACGAGTATATGGAACTCGGCATGCGCTATCCACCATCGTTCAGTCAGGTGTCAACCACTGAAGAGGCAGAGCAAGTGCTTAAAACTACCGATGTCGATCTGGTGATATGTATGCCAGGTAATGCCGACAACGATGCCTTTGCTGTGGCGCGTGACGTGAAACGCATGGCACCACAGATTCCCTGTGTGGTGCTGACACCATTTTCACACGGTATCACCAAACGTATAGAAAACGAGGATATGTCTATCTTCGACTATGTGTTCTGCTGGTTGGGAAACACCAACCTCATACTCTCTATCATCAAACTGATAGAAGACCGGATGAATATCGAGCACGATATCAACGAGGCTGGCGTGCAGATGATACTCCTCGTAGAGGACAATATACGTTTCTACTCCTCTGTATTGCCCAACCTCTACAACTATATTCTGGCACAGAGCAAGCGCTTTTCTACCGAAGCGCTCAATCCACATGCTGCAGCACAGCGCAAAAGAGGACGCCCCAAAGTGGTGCTTGCCACCAACTACGAGGATGCGATGCGCATCTATGAGAAGTATCATGAAAATACCTTGGGCGTCATCAGCGATACCCGATTCCCCATGCATACCCCACACGGACAGTTGGCACAGGTGCAGGATGGCGATGCTGAGGCTGGACTGAAACTGTTGCGCGAGATACGCAAGCGCGATGAATATGTGCCACTCATTCTGCAAAGTAGCGAAAGCGAAAACCGCGCAAAGGCAGAAGCCGAGGGCTTTGACTTCATCGACAAGAACAGTAAGAAGATGAATGTTGACCTGCGACAGGTGATAGAAGAACACATGGGATTCGGCGACTTCATCTTCCGCGATCCGCAAACCCATGAAGAGGTGTGTCGTGTGCGATCGCTGAAGGAACTGCAAGACAATATCTTCAAGATTCCCAACGACTCGATGCTCTACCATATATCGCGCAACCACATGAGCCGCTGGCTCTGTGCAAGAGCCATCTTCCCCGTATCGGCATTCCTCAAACATGTCACCTGGCACAAGCTACAGGATGTCGATGCCCACAGACAGATTATCTTCGATGCCATCGTGCAGTATCGACACATGAAGAATATCGGCGTGGTGGCAGTATTCGACCGTCTGAAATTTGACACCTACAGCCACTTTGCACGCATTGGAGAAGGTTCGCTCGGAGGAAAAGGCCGTGGCTTGGCATTCCTTGACAACATCATCAAGCGCCATCCCGAACTCAACCAGTATCCTAATGCGCGAGTCATGATACCGAAGACCGTTGTGCTCTGCACCGACTACTTCGACCAGTTTATGGATAAGAACAATCTCTGGGGCATAGCCCTCAGCGATGCCAGCGATGACGAGATACTCCATCACTTCCTCAAAGCACAGTTGCCCGATGCACTCATTGCCGACTTCTTCACCTTCTTCGATGCGGTCAAGTCGCCAATCGCTGTGCGCTCGTCGTCGCTGCTGGAGGACTCCCATTATCAGCCCTTTGCCGGTATCTACAGCACCTATATGATTCCTTATCTCGACGATAAGTATGAGATGCTCCGTATGTTGGCATGTGCTATCAAAGGCGTGTATGCATCGGTCTATTATAAAGATTCGAAAGCCTATATGACGGCTACTTCCAATGTGATCGACCAAGAGAAAATGGCTGTCATACTACAGGAAGTGGTGGGCAAGACCTATGGCGATAAATACTATCCGACCTTTAGCGGTGTGCTCCGATCACTCAACTATTACCCGATAGGCGATGAGACTGCCGAGGAAGGTATTGCTTCCCTCGCCCTTGGGCTCGGTAAATATATTGTTGATGGAGGGCAGACGTTGCGCGTTTCGCCCTATCATCCCAATCAGGTGTTGCAAACCTCAGAGATGGAAACGGCACTCCGTGAGACCCAGACACGCTTCTATGCACTCGATATGAGTAGGGTGGGCGATGATTTCCAAGTGGATGATGGCTTCAATATCAAGAATCTGAGAGTGAAAGAAGCCGATAAGGATGGGGCGCTCACCGGTATTGCTTCCACCTTCGATCCCTACGATCAAGTGATTCGCGACGGCATCTACGAAGGTGGACGAAAGATTATTTCCTTCTGTGGCGTACTCCAACACGGGGTGTTCCCACTGCCAGAAATATTGCAGATGTCGGAGCGCTTCGGTGCCGACGAAATGCGCCGCCCGGTGGAAATAGAGTTTGCTTGCAATCTGGAGAATGGCGAACAAGGCAAGATGAACGGCAATTTCTATCTGTTGCAGATACGACCTATTGTCGATTCCAAGCAGGTGCTCGATGCCGACCTCGATGTCATCAGCGATGAGAAATGCTTGTTGCGATCTGCCAACTCGTTGGGACACGGTATTTCGGAAGATGTCACCGATGTGGTATATGTCAAGACCAACGATGATTTTACGGCTTCAGAAAATCCGTATATCGCCGACGAGATAGAACAAATCAACAGACGATTCCTCAACGAGGGACGCAACTACGTACTGGTAGGACCGGGACGATGGGGATCAAGCGACTATTGGTTGGGCATTCCCGTCAAGTGGCCACACATCTCTGCAGCACGCGTTATCGTGGAAGAGGGACTCAAAAACTATCATGTCGATCCCTCGCAAGGCACTCACTTCTTTCAGAATCTCACCTCCTTTGGCGTGGGTTACTTCACCATCAATACCTATACGGGTGATGGCCTATTTCAGAAAGAGGTGCTCGACAGTATGCCTGCTGTGGAAGAGACACCACATGTGCGCCATGTGCGCTTCGACAAGCCGTTGAAGATCATGATGGATGGCAAGAAGCAGAAGGGTGTTGTACTTCTGCCCGATGCCGAACAGTAAACGGAAATAGGCTGTGGGAAGGGGTGACCGACTTTACTGTCCGCCCAAACGCGAGAAGTATTCTATCACCTCTTCCCATGTCTTGAAGGTGTCGCTGCCGTATTCCAATAGCGTGGCCATGGTGTCGGGAGTTTTCTCGCGAGCTATCAGATAGTCGCCATAGAGCAGATGGCGCTGGTTGGTAAATACGGTGTGACCCCAGGCAGGAACACCCACATACTGCGTCAGCCAGTCGGTAGTGACGGCATACTCGGCAGCATCGCTACTGGGCGATGGTGCTACGAAATACACCTGATAGTGCTCAATGAGCATGCGGATAGCTTTTGCCATCGAACTCGTTGGTTTGTTGTAACTGTCGGCAAGAGTCTCAGCACCTATATATATAATAGGTCGTTCGCGTTGCTCCTGGCTGTCGTCAATCCAACGGATGACAGGCAGCACGGAGTGCATAAACGATTTGTCGTTCATGCGGTGCTCACCATGGAAATGCAATGCCTGGCGATAGTGATCATGGAAGTCGGCATAACCATCTACGGTTGTGTCTTCATCGCCAAACAGTCCATAGACCAGCGATTGCTCATCGTCGGTCACTCCCTCAAAACAGTGTTCACAGAAGTCTTTATACTCTTTAGCCAATGCCTTGGTCACGATAAACTCCTGCACTCCGTCCTGTCGAGGGTTCTGAAAAGTCTGTGCCCCGATCATGCCATGACTCTTCATCGTGTCGCCCATCTGTAGGGCTGGGTTTACACAGATGCGAGCATAGCCATAGAGACGCTCGGCATACATGCCACCCATCGATGTGCCGATAATCAGATGAGGCTGTTCCTTCTGGCAGATGTCCTGTAGCAAGGCGATGGCTTCATCGGGATGCAAAGGCAGATCGGGTGCAATCACATGGGCGTTGGGCATCACTTCGCGAAGGCGTGCCACAGTGCCCGACTGTCCGCTTGAAGCAAAGCCATGAACATAGAGTACGGTCTTTCCCGACATCAGTTCGGGATATTGTTGTATGTAAGGATTTTCCATTGAAGTGAAATTTTTTGCAAAGTTACTGATTATTTGCGAAATATTTCGTAACTTTGAACCCAAATATGACTAATAAATCGTAACATGAGAAAAGTATTTCTACTATTGATGACATGGGTGGCTGCTATGACCGTTTCTGCTCAGTCCCTGCGCAACCCTATCATTCCAGGTTATCATCCCGACCCAAGTTTCTGTCGTGTCAATAGCGACTTCTATCTCGTCAACTCTTCATTTCAATATTTTCCAGGTGTACCCATCTTCCATTCCACTGATTTGGTCAATTGGAAGCAGATTGGCAATGTGCTCGACCGTTCCTCACAACTGAATCTGAAGGGTGCGTCGTCATGGTTGGGCATCTATGCACCTACCATTCGCTACCATGAAGGTGTGTATTATATGATCACCACCAATGTGGGTAATGGCGGCAACTTCATGGTAACAGCCAAAGATCCAAAGGGGCCATGGAGCGAACCGATATGGCTTGAGCAGCAAGGCATCGATCCATCGCTGTGGTTTGAAGATGGCAAATGCTATATGATGTCTAATCCCGACAATACCATCATGCTCTGTGAGATAGCCCCTGCAACGGGCAAACAACTCACCGAGAGCCGCCCACTGTGGCAAGGCACTGGTGGACGCTATCCCGAAGGACCGCACATCTATAAGAAAGATGGCTATTACTACCTGCTCATCTCTGAGGGTGGCACCGAATTGGCACACCGTCTGACCATAGCACGCAGCAAAGATATCTATGGCCCCTACGAGTCGAATCCCGCCAATCCGATTCTCACCAACTGCAACATGAAGGGACAGACGATGCAAATACAAGGCACCGGACATGGCGATTTCGTTCAGGCTGCCGACGGAAGTTGGTGGATTACCTTCTTGGCATACCGCAATTTCGGCGGTTCATACCATCATCTGGGCAGGGAAACCTATCTTGCACCCGTTGAATGGAAGAAGGGTGAATGGCCTGTGGTCAATGGTGGTAACCCTATCGATACACTCATGCAGGTGCCGGCGCTCTTTGGCACACTTGCCGACAGCGTGAAGAGTCAGCATGACATCAATCCCAAAGACCCACAATGGGTGTATATCCAGAATCCCATCGCCGACAACTATCGCTTTGCCAAAGGTGGTGTCACACTGAAAGCGTCAGCCAGTACGCTGACGGAGAACAGTCAGCCGACATTCATCGGACGCCGACAGGAAAGCAACACCATGGTTATGGAGACCGAGATTGATGTGGCTTCGCTGGATAAAGGATGTGAGGCTGGCATCACGGTCTATCAGATCCATGACGGACACTTCGACCTTGCACTCGTCAAAGACGACAAGGGTGGGGTGGAAGTACAAGCAGCCTATACCATCAAGACACTCCATCAGGCGCAGAAGGCAATGCTGGCAAAAGCCAAGAAGGTGCGTTTGCGTATCACTGCCGTTGCCGACCGCTATGTGTTTGAATATGCTGCCGACGGTGCACCGTTCACAACGCTGTCCCGTCAGGCCTGTTCGTTGGTCAGCACCGAAGTGGTGGGTGGCTTCACCGGAGTTGTCGTTGGCATGTATGCCCAAGGCAAAGGCGCTGCCCGTTTCAATTATTTCGACTATATAGAAAACTAATCATCAACAAATATATTCACTAAACACGTAACACGATGAAGAAGTACTTAGCAGAAATGGTAGGCACATTCGTGCTGACCTTCTTAGGCTGCGGTGCAGCAGTTAGTTTGAATTGTGGTGTCGATACGGCATCAGTAGTGGGAACGGCTATGGCTTTCGGTATCTCGGTCATTGCCATGGCATATACCATCGGCGGCATTTCCGGTTGCCACATCAATCCTGCTATTACGCTGGGTGTATTCCTCAGTGGACGCATGAATGGCAAGGATGCCGGCATGTATATGGTGTTTCAGACCATTGGAGCCATCATAGCTGCTGCAGTACTATCGCTTCTGGTATGGACCGACCCCAGTTTGGTGGAAGGTACGGCAACTGGCGCAAACGCATGTGCTTCCAATAATGTGTTCAACGGATTGTTGGCAGAGGTGTTACTCACCTTCCTTTTCGTCCTCGTGGTGTTGGGTGCTACCAGCAAGACCAATGGTGCTACCAACAATTTTGCAGGTCTTGCCATCGGTTTGTCGCTCATCCTCATCCATCTCGTAGGTATTCACTATACCGGAACATCGGTGAATCCCGCTCGTTCCATCGGTCCTGCCCTCTTCCAAGGCGGTCAGGCATTGAGCCAACTCTGGGTTTTCATCGTCGGTCCGTTTGCCGGTGGCGCATTGGCAGCAGGGGTGTGGAAGATGATTGCACCCGATGGAAAATAAGTATATCGGCTCTGTAGCAACAGAAACAGTTTGATGCGGTCGTTCTGACTGTCATCCATCAATATGGCGTGACTCCTGTAGAGGGAGTCGCGCCATTGCTATGTTAAGCAATGTCAATGGCGCACAGTCATCATGGGGTGCTGTGTAAACAGAGTGAAAAGAAGTATAACAATACTTGCAAAACGATGGTGTTGGGCAGAATCTTTGTATTTTTGC
The DNA here is from genome assembly GCF_002251185.1 of Prevotella sp. P5-126. Lineage (NCBI taxonomy): Bacteria > Pseudomonadati > Bacteroidota > Bacteroidia > Bacteroidales > Prevotellaceae > Prevotella > Prevotella sp. P5-126. The sequence goes on along the minus strand of NZ_NPIZ01000076.1, from coordinate 9,077 downwards.
CGATGAAATGGAAGCACAAACATATCATACAGGCATTGCCCTGACACTGCTCACACTACTGTTGGCAGTGGTGGAAAGTCATGCAGAAGAGGCTGACAGCTGTAGCCATCAGCGCCAACTGGTAGTGGTCGATATGGAAACGGGTGTTCCGCTGCGCAACGTGGAGGTATCTACCGACGACGGACAGCACATGCGCACACCGTGGAATGGTGTGTTCTGTCTGCGCAATGGTTATAAAAGAGTTGATCTGGCTTGCCCCAACTATCAGAGTCGCTATCTATTTCCCGACGAGGTGAAAGGCGACACCATCGGACTGTTGCCCAATCTTAATGCCCTGCGCGAAGTGATAGTCTATGGGCATCGGCACGACAAAACGGCAGCCATCAATGCCCATCTCAACAAGGTGGATGCTCAGTTGATGCAGAAAATACCTGTCGGTTTCAATCCTTTGGCATTGGTGGGATGGGCCATCGGCAAGATAGTTGGTCCGAAGGGACCTTCCAAAGCTGAGCGCCAACGGCAGAAGCAGCAGGCTCTGCTCGATAATTATTAACCCACCTTCGGGTGTCTAAAGCGTAAAGTGCAGGTGGTGGATGGATATGAAGAATGGCAAAAAATGGAATGTGGATTTTGCAAAATGGCAATTGACCAACTGATATATATTAATAATGTGTAAAGATGAGCTACAAACGGATAACTTTTTGTTACCACATCTGACACTTTCAAATATTTTTTTCTACCTTTGCATCAGAATTTAACTAACATATATAAAAATATAAAAGAATATGGTAAATTACAAAGACCTCGGCCTCGTAAACACTCGTGAGATGTTTAAGCGTGCCGTTGCTGGCGGTTATGCTATCCCAGCATTCAATTTTAACACTATGGAGCAGATGCAGGCTATCGTACAGGCTGCTGTTGAAACAAAGTCTCCAGTTATCATGCAGGTTTCTAAAGGTGCACGTAACTATGCTAACGGAACTATCCTCCGCAACTTGGCTAAGGGTGCTGTAGAGTATGCAAAGGAACTCGGTTGCGAGCATCCTGAGATTGTGCTCCACCTCGACCACGGAGATACTTTCGAGCTCTGCAAGGATTGTATCGACAATGGCTTCTCTTCTGTAATGATCGACGGTTCATCACTGCCTTACGAGGAGAATATCGCACTGACCAGAAAGGTTGTTGACTACGCTCATCAGTTTGATGTAACTGTTGAGGCTGAGCTCGGCGTACTTGCTGGTGTTGAGGATGATGTAGTTGCTGCAGAGTCTCACTATACCAAGCCTGAGGAAGTTATCGACTTCGCTACACGTACTGGTTGCGATTCACTCGCTATCTCTATCGGTACTTCACACGGTGCTCACAAGTTTACTCCAGAGCAGTGCACGCTCGTGAACGGTGTGCTCGTTCCACCGCCACTCGCATTCGACGTACTCGCTGAGATCGAGAAGAAGCTCCCCGGATTCCCCATCGTTCTCCACGGTTCTTCATCAGTTCCTATGGAAGAGGTTAACACTATCAACAAGTACGGTGGTCACCTTGAGGCTGCTATCGGTATTCCTGAGGATCAGCTCCGTCAGGCTGCTAAGTCTGCTGTTTGCAAGATCAATATCGACTCAGACTCTCGTCTTGCCATGACTGCTGCTATCCGCAAGCACTTAGCTGAGCATCCTGGAGATTTCGATCCACGTCAGTATCTGAAGCCTGCTCGTGAGAACATGAAGAAGATGTACATCCACAAGATTGTGAATGTGCTCGGTTCTGATGGCAAACTGGCTCAGTGCTAAGTCTATTCATCGCGTAAGCGATAGATAACAATACTATAAATCACTCTGTTGTCCGATGGACGGCAGAGTGATTTTCTTTCTGTCAGGCTAATCAGTGGATGCGGTTTGTCAAAGAGGCAGTTTGCGCTTATCTTTTCTGTTTCTTCACTCTGGCTTTGTAAGATCGCAGCGAGTCTTCTCCTACACATAGTATTTGTGCTATGTCTTTGTTGGAGTAGCCCATGTGAGAGAGTGTTTCAAAAAACTGAAGTTTGGGTGAAAGGGTGTTGTATTCCTTTTCTTGTTGTTCCACAAAGGTTGGTTCTGTCATGCGGTAATACTCCATAAATGCTATGAAGTCTTGTTTATGCCATAGCGCAGTGTTGCCACCCTGCATGATTTCATCGTAGCGTTGTTTGCCTTTAGCCAACAGTTGCGACTGTTCGGTGCGTAACATTTCCATTTCCTTATGCAGGTGTTTAAGGTCTTTAGCTGATTGTTCCGATGATTGTTGCAGGCTTCTGAGGATTTCCTGATTCGACAATGCTTCGTTTTTGTGGTGGCTAATCTCTTTTCGATAGTGTCTGCGTCGCACGGTATAAATGGCAATGCCTATACAGATAGTTACTATGAGTCCACAGCAGATGGCTATCAGCATGTGGCGTTCCTCGCGTGCTTCTTGCACCACATACTCCTGCTCCAACATGTTTTGTATCTCTTTGATACTGTCTTGTTGCTCGATTATCGCCATGCTATCCTTCAGTGCAATAATCCGTTTTGCCACTTGGTGGGCTTCGTGCTCTCGGTCATGTTCATTCAGATATTGGTGCTGTTGCTGTAGTATTTCTATTTGGAAACTGATGTCTGGTGAGTTTAGAGATTTATTCCATAGTGTCATCGCTTTATCTACGTCACCTGCTTTGTAATATATATTAGCCATAAACCCATAGATTTTCGGATTTTCTTCAAGGCGCAATGCTTCATTGTAGAATGAAATAGCCTTCTGTGGATCAACTTCTTCCAGAAATCTTCCCATATTCCCCAAGAAACTAATTCTGATTGATGAGACAAGGTGTTTGGTGAGTGGAGTAGCTTGGTTAATATAATAGCAGGCGCTGTCTATGTTGTTTTGATCAAGATGAATGTCTATTAATCCTGTCAAGGCAACAGATTTCCAAAGGTTGTTGTTTATCTTATTGGAAATCTCTAACATCTTTTTTAAGTACTTTTCTGCTTCCTTTTTGTTATTGGCTGCAAGATTGAAATAGCTGAGGTTATTATATATTTTCAAGTTCAGTATGTCATGATGCAGAGTCTTAGCAACTAATTCTGCTTTCTTTTCAAGGTATATAGCTTCTTTTTTCTTCCCTTGCAAATATAAGATACCACTCTTGTAGTGGTATGCATTGGCCAACTTTTTAAGGTCTTTGTTTTGCTCATAGTAATTGATGGAAAAGCTGATAATAGAATCATTTTTAATCTTTTCTTCTTTTTGCCACATGATTTCTGTCTTCATCAAATTATAATAGGCAGAGTCTGATGTGGACTTTATGGATGTTGGGTCAATGCTATTAAATATGTTGCTTGCAGAGTCAAGAAGATCTCGGTCGAGAAGTTCCTCTACTAATTGTAGATTATGGCAAGGTTTATTTTGACACCCTGCGTAGCAGCAAATCACAATTATAATGAATATGTCTTTGATGGTTCTTTGAATGTTCATAATAGTCTTAATGTGCTTCAAAGGTAAAGAATTTTATGGGATAATACAAATATAACGTAGAATTTTTTATTGTTGGTAGCGTCGCTTTGTTGGCTAAAGCTTTTGTTATCAGTATGATAAGATATTTTATAAATGTTGCGGTAAAAATGTTAAAACGGTATTACCTTCTTTTGATAGCAAATAATGAAGTAAATTTGCAATGCAAACTTTTATGAAGAATAGATGATATCGTAGTTATAATAACAGCGATATTCTATATGGTTTAATATTAAATATAAAAATGTTTTTTTATGAAAAAGATTGGTATTATGATGTTGCTTTGCATGCTGGCGATAGGTGTGCAGGCACAGGAAGAGCGTTGTCCACTGCATTATGAAGGTTCGTTCTCTATGGGAGCATCTTCCAAAGATTTGTCTTTTATGGGTGCAAACATTGATTTGGGCTATTCCCCCATCAATAGGTTGTCTATCCATGCACTGGCACACTCCGATTTCTTTATCCCCAAACTTGGTGCAACCAAAGACTATAACAATGCCGTTAACTTAGGAGGCGGTATCGGCTATCAGTTGCTCAACAACAAGAATTGGCGTATGGGAACACTCGAACTCCGAGGAACACTGACTACATCGTTGGGAAGTTCTACGTATAAGAATACTTCGTATGGTGTGGGGCTGTATTTCTATAAACATTCCAATGCACAGCGCTTCCAACCAGTTATTGGTATAGGCTTTAATGCCAGAAACTTCCATGGTAATGTGCCAAACTTCTATGGCCCTTATGTATCGTTGGGCATTCGCTTCTGATGCTGTGATATTTGCGCTCTGTAATGCGCATTAGACCATGATAGGAGGTGGCTGTCGTCAGACAACGCCTCCTCTTTTATTTCTTATTGTCTTAGGTACTGACGCTCGGAAAAACTCAAATAGATTTGGTTTTTCACTCACTTAATCGTACCTTTGGTCCTACGGCCCTTAGGTACTCACGTTCGGAAATGAAAATAAAAGCGAGCATTTATTTTGCATTTCACTCACTTAATCGTACCTTTGCAAACATGAAATCATTAAGAGAACTATACCGAATAGGTAAGGGTCCATCGAGTAGTCATACGATGGGACCACAGAAGGCTGCGCAAATCTTTGCCAGTCATCATGGCGACGCCCATTCTTTCGAGGTGACACTCTATGGCAGTCTGGCTGCTACGGGACGTGGCCACATGACCGATGTGGCTATCAAAGAAGTGCTTGAACCCATCGCTCCGTTGCAGTTGGAATGGCAACCGCAGGTGTTTCTGCCGTTCCATCCTAATGGAATGAAGTTTGTGGCACGCGACGCGAACAATAATATAATAGATGAGTGGATCTGTTATAGCGTGGGAGGCGGGGCTCTTTCAGAAGGCGAACATCCACGCTGGTTTGCTGATCAAAGTGAAGTATATGAGCTGAATACCATGGCTGAGATTCAACAGTGGTGCGAGAAAAGTGGTCGCAACTATTGGGAATATGTCGGCGAATGTGAGGATGAAGGCATCTGGGACTATCTTGCTGAAGTTTGGAAAGCCATGCAGGAGAGTGTGGAGCGCGGCATCGACCACGAAGGCGTATTGCCCGGTCCGTTACATCTGCCTCGCAAAGGTCCAACCTACTACGTGAAAGCCAGCGGTTATAAACAGTCGTTGCAAACCCGTGCCTTGGTTTATGCCTATGCACTGTCGGTCAGTGAGGAGAATGCTTCAGGTGGTACCATCGTTACTGCCCCCACTTGCGGATCATGTGGCGTATTGCCTGCCGTGCTCTATCACTTGTCTCGCGGTCATAAGTTTAGCGATATTCGTATTCTCCACGCTTTGGCTACTGCCGGTATCTTTGGCAATGTGGTGAAACGCAATGCTTCTATCTCTGGTGCCGATGTAGGTTGTCAGGGCGAAGTGGGTGTGGCTTGTGCCATGGCATCTGCCGCAGCTTGTCAATTGTTTGGTGGTAGTCCGTCGCAGGTGGAGTATGCAGCCGAGATGGGATTGGAGCATCACCTTGGAATGACATGCGATCCGGTGTGCGGTCTGGTGCAGATTCCATGTATTGAACGCAATGCTTTCGCAGCTACCCGTGCTCTCGATGCCAACCTTTACGCTGCTTTGTCAGACGGTAGCCACCGTGTTTCGTTCGATCGTGTAGTGAAAGTGATGAAACAGACCGGTCACGACCTGCCGTCGCTCTATAAGGAGACGAGTGAAGGCGGCCTTGCCCGTGCCTATCAGCAGCATCTCGACAAGAAAAAACAACAGTAATAATACGACAAACAGTCTATCAACAAAAGCGTCCCCGATACCTTGTGAAGTATCGAGGACGCTTTCGCTATTCTCGTGATTTATTTTGTAGGCATGTCGGCATGTATTGTCTCCACAGAACCCGTAACGGGGTTAAGGGTCATGTGGGTGACATAGCGTTTGAAGAGTGAGCCGCTGCGCAGTTCTACAAAACCAAACTGTGCGGCATAGAGGTTGAACGATGCCAACTGATGGTCTTCGCGCAACAGGGTAAACTTGATTCTTCCGGGTACGTTGACAAAGAATCCACCGTCCTTTTTATTCTCAGGAATATCATATTTCTGTAGCGTGGTATGGTGCTCATCTTCAATGTTCATGTAGTAGGGGATGCCCGACAGATCGTCTTTATCTACCAGACCGATCTTCTTGTTGAGGCGGAAAACAACTTCGCGCTTCACTTCTTTCTCCGGACAAATCGTGATAACCTGCTCTACAGTATCGCGTGTAGTGGTGCCAAGAAACATCGACATGAGTGCTTCGCGCTCTTTGTCGAGCTGGTCAATCATCAGTTGCAACTGATCTTTATCGGTCGGCACGTCTTCCGCCTCACCGCTGATGAGCATTTGACGATGGTTTTGTATCTCAAGAATCTGCTGCACGGTCAGTTCAGCCATCTTTGCCACACTACCTGCCGACAATACTTCGGCACTGAGATACTGTTTGGAATCGACAGGCGCCTTGCGTGGCGCAGGTTTGAAAGGCTCTTTCACTTTCACTTTAGCCGGTTCGGCATTGACCGCCTGAAGCACACCGTCGTCGCTCAACTTCACTTCTGCAGTAGCACTCTTACCTTTCAGCATGACGGTATAACACTTTGATGTGTCGCGAACACCAACAGGTGTGAGTCCGTAACTGACGATGCTGTGGGTCACTTCCTCTTCCTGTGCAATGCCAGAGAGACGTAGAAATTTCTCCGCATATTTACAAAATTCGCCCGGCTTGTAGGTCTTTTTCTCAACCAGCAGATTGAGTTGAAACACCGTTTTGGGTAGGAAATATACCACACCCTCTGGAGTCCTTCCGGGTTTCAAAGGTGTTGATACCGCCTGTGCCATGGTGATGATGCTCACGAAGAGCAAGGGCAGTGTGAGTATGTACTTCTTCATATTAGTCAATAGTTGTTATGTTTTTATTCTTTTAATCTTTTGAATGCTCGAGGCAGATAATCGATGATGTCGCTTGCCGTGAGGCTCTCTTCTCCCAAGTCGCGTGCAGCGAGGTCGCCGGCCAGTCCGTGGAGATACACACCCACAATACAAGCATGTTGAGGCTCATAGCCACGTGCCAATAGTGCGGTAATGATTCCGGTGAGCACATCGCCACTTCCAGCAGTTGCCATCCCCGCATTACCTGTCGAATTGAAACGTATATGTCCGTCGGGCATGCAGATGGCGGTATATCTTCCCTTTACGATGACATAGCCATGCAGTCGTTCTGCCAGTTGGTGAGCTTTGGTTAGTCGTTCAAAGCTATCTACCGATGCACCTTCCAGTCGGTCCAGTTCCTTGGCGTGTGGGGTGAGTATGATGCCTTTGGGCAGCTGTTGCTTCCATGCGCGATGACTTGCCAGGATATTGATGGCATCTGCGTCAGCCACAATGGGGCAGGTGGCGCGTCGCAACTGTGCGATGAATGGTATGGCAGTAGCTTCGTTTTGTCCTATACCAGGTCCAATGCCCAGTGCTTGGAAGTTTTCTGTATCTACCGCTTCAGTGATGATAGTCTCTTCATGGTCGAGCTGCAACACCGCTTCGGGCACTGCCACTTGCATGATCTGACAGTTCTTGCGTGGAGTATGAACCGTCACTTTTCCAGCACCAGCACGCAGACATGCCTTGGTAGCGAGTATGGCAGCACCTGCCATGCCGTAACTTCCAGCCATAATCAGTGCGTGTCCCATCTGTCCCTTGTGGGCGAAAGGATTGCGATCTTTCAACAATGGCCTGACATCAGACTCTTCGATGACGGTGTAGTTGGCATCTATTTTACTGATACCCTCCTGACTCAGTCGAATGTCGAGTGTTCGCAATCGGCCGATAAACTGTTGGTTTTCAGGGAAGAGAAACGAGAGTTTGGGTTGTTGCAGCGTCAGTGTGACCGATGCTCTGATGATGTTAGAGCTGACATTGTAGGTATTGTCTTCACTCATCAAGCCAGAAGGCATGTCGATAGCCACGACCTCAGCCGGCGAAGCATTGATGTATTTCACCAGTGAGGCAAATCCACCCGCCAGCGGTTTGTTGAGTCCCGACCCGAAAAGTCCGTCGATGACAAGCATTCCCTTCTCCAGTTGTGGCGGGTCGAACTCTTGTGTTACCTCTACAAATTTCTTGATGTGCTTACATTCCTGCACTCTCCGTTTGTTGATCAGACAGTCGGGCGATAGTCTGCCTCTGATGTTGAAGAGAAAAACAGCCACTTGATACCCTTGCTCGCCGAGGAGTCGTGCCACGGCAAGCGCATCACCGCCGTTGTTGCCAGGGCCGGCAAAAACGACAACTTTCACTGAGCTGTCCCATGTATTGGCAATGGTTCTTGCCAATGTGGAAGCTGCTCTTTCCATCAGATCGATACTCTGAATGGGCTCATGCTCAATGGTATATCGGTCAAGCTCACGAATCTGAGCGCTTGTAAATATCTTCATTTCACTGCAAAATTAGCAAAAATATAGTAATATATAGTCATACTTTGCTGAAAATTTAGTAATTTTGCAAGAAATTTTATATTCCTTATATATGGGAGTCGTAAAGATCAAGGACAAAACATTCGAGACATCGATATCAGAATCGCAAATCAAACAACGCCTCAAGGAGCTCGGCAGCCAGATCAGTGCCGACCTGAAGGATGACAATCCGCTGTTTATGGCGGTGCTCAACGGATCGTTTATATTTGCCGCCGACCTATTGCGCGAGGGGACGATTCCCTGTGAAGTGACATTTGTCAAGGTGGCAAGCTATGAAGGTACAGCCTCTACTGGTAAGGTGAAGCAGTTGATCGGTGTGAACCAAGACCTCACTGGACGCACAGTGGTTATTGTGGAAGACATCATCGAGAGCGGTCTGACCATGCGCAGCATCCTCAACGAACTGTACGACCGCCATGCCGAGCGTGTGTTGATATGTACGCTGACGATGAAACCCGGGCTCAGTAGATAATTAGTGGGGGTAAGCGTATATCATGGAAAGTCTGTAGAGAAAGAATTTCTCATCCCTAATTCCCCTTAGTGCTGCCCTGAAGGACTTGACTTTGGCGTTGAAAGACTCTGCTG